>CBDTVC010000048.1:0-9879 GCA_965363925.1 uncultured bacterium
GACGAAAAAAATGCCCTACATCGAAACGAATCACACGCAGAAAGGCGAAAAAGTCAACCTCCATTATCTTGACCACGGACAGGGGCAGCCGGTAATCCTAATTCATGGTTGGCCACTTAGTCATCGGATGTGGGAGCAGCAGATGTGGGCCATAACGAAAGCCGGATACAGGTGTATTGCTTATGACCGACGTGGTTTTGGTGCATCCGATTTTCCATATGAGAAGTTCGACTATACCACTCTGGCGAGAGACCTGAATAGCCTTATCACGGAATTGGATCTCCAGGATTGTGTTCTGTGCGGATTTTCGATGGGCGGCGGAGAGGTCGTCCGCTATCTGACCAAATATGGAAATGGTCGGGTTGCCAAGGCGGCGCTGGTCAGTTCGATCATTCCGCTTGTGAAGAAGAAGGCAGATAATCCTGCTGGAGTGCCGCAGGAGGCAATCGACGGAATAATTGACGGCTTGCACAAGGACCGAGTCGGCTTTCTGAAAGCATTTGGCCGGAATTTCTTTAATGCGGATGATCTGCCCGAACGCATTAGTCCGGAGATGTTGGACTACTACTGGAGTATAGCCGCAAACGCGTCGCCTCGGGCGACCGTGCAGTGCGCGTTTTCCTGGGCAGACACAGACTTTCGAACAGAGCTAGTGAACGTAAATGTGCCGACGTTGATCGTGCACGGCGACGCGGATCAAATCGTTCCTATTGAGACAAGTTCGGAGCAGGCAGCAAAGGGCATTGCAGATAACGAATACCACGTTATTCCGGGCGGTCCGCACGGACTGGTCTTGACGCACCATAAGGAGTTCAACGAGATCTTTCTGAATTTCTTGAAGAAGTAGGCTGTCACCGTGTTACTCGGGCCAGGCTCCACCAAATCATCGCCAGCCCGCGACTTAAATCACCTGCGCCGATTGCCGATTACCTGATTACAATTCAATGTTCGGTCGCCAATACTCTTTGTGGCGGCCCGCGTACACGCCTCAGGCGTCACATTCTTACTGCAAGTCCCTATCTGCGCGGGCAGGGTATCGATAATTTTTCGTCGGTACTTCAATATGAAATTGCTCGCCAAATTCGCGACGCTGACCCTCCTCGTGGGTATTAGCCTCAACGCGAACGCTCAGGAATACGTCTACTGGACAAACAGCGGCACGAAGCAGATCGAACGATCTGATCTTCTCGGCTCAAAAAACGAAGCCGTCGTCAAAGACAACATCGTGTCTCCATACGGAATCGCGCTACATGTTGAAAATGATGCCGTCTATTGGACCGACTATTCCGCCAACTCAATTTCAGTTGCGGGACTCGACGGCTCAAATGCCAGCTTTATCGTAAAGGAAACGGCGCAGCCGACAGATATCGCAGTAGCTCGCGGAGTTGGGAAACTGTACTGGATCGAATCAGGCAGCAACAGCATCGTTCGGGCCAACCTGGATGGAAGCAATGCGGAAACGGTTGCATCGAAGTTGCCCAATCCGACAGCAATTGCAGTTGACGAAAACAGCGGATCTCTGTTCTGGGCAGACTCGGAAGAGCGAAGTATTTATCGAGCTACACTCGAAGGGCAAAATGCGGAACGCATCATAACGTCGAATCTGATTGAGCCATCCGGTCTCGCAGTCTATTCGGAGTTAGGCAAGATCTTCTGGACTGATCAGGCTGGTTTTATAGCAAGCGCAGATTTAGACGGAAGCAACGTTCAGCCGGTCGTAAAAGAAGCAGGCAGCGCACAGTCGATCGCGATTGACGCGGTTACGGATCGGATTTATTGGATCGACGCTGACCAAAAGGAACTACGCCGAGCCTATAGCAATGGGGATCGGATTGAAACAGTTGCCAGTGAACTCAGCGAAACAAGTGATATCGCTCTGATTCCTTCGATTGCGTTGCCTTTGGAAGTAACGAACCTCGACGGCTATACGTCCCACGGCAAACTATTTCTATCCTGGGAGTCAGCGACTGTCACCGAACCCTCATCGTTTGAGGTGCAACGTCAACTTGGCAGTGACTTCGAGGCGATTGCGTACGGAGGAGTTGACCGCGACCTCAAGGTTATAGGTGTCTTCTCTTATTCGATCAATAATCCTGAAGTTGGCCGACACACTCTAAGAATCAAAGCAACAGACGATGCCGGCTTGATAACCTATTCGCGGACGATCGAAATAGTGATCGAAGCCGCCGAACAGATCAAACTGTCTAGCCCATATCCGAACCCGACTTCTTATGGAACCACGTTCTCCGTGACAAGCGGGCAGGCGCAGGAAATGTCCATCGTGGTTTCGGACCTGTTAGGACGCATCGTTAGCGAGGTTTATCAAGGCACCGTCCGCGCCGACGAGCGGGTAACCTTCACGTGGGACTCCTCGGCTAATCCGAACGGTGTGTATTTCATTCGCGTCGTGGGAAAGGCGTTTTCGGATGTCGCACGCGTGACGGTAAGCAAGTAGATCTCGGAAATCAGGGGCTCGTCGCGATGGACATCTGGTTGTAAGTGAAAACGCCTGGTGTTACCATGGGTAAGCACAGGGTAGATTGGAGCTGTGCGGTCGCGCACATGTCACCAATGCATCCAACGTTTGCTCACTGATCTCCACGATGACGATTTCCAAAGCCAACTTTAAGTTCCTTCGAGAACTCCAACGCAACAACGACCGAGATTGGTTTGCTGCCAACAAAGATCGCTATGTGACGGCACACGAAAACACTATCGATTTTGCGGACGAGGTTCTGAGACGACTGCAGAAAGTTGATCTGGTTTCCCCGACCACTGGCAAAAAGTGTTTGCAACGGATCTACCGCGACACGCGATTTTCCAATGACAAAACTCCGTACAAGGGCCATTGGGGAGGCGGATTTGCGCGTGCTACAAAGAGCCTGCGCGGTGGATATTACTTTCACGTCGAGCCAGGCAACAACTCCTTTGTCGCAGGTGGGTTTTGGATGCCGAGTTCCTCCGACCTTTTGCATATCCGAAAACAGATCGAATCTGACCCGGCGCCGCTGCGGAAGATTCTTAAGTCAGCGTCGTTTAAGAAAACATTCGGTCAGCTCGAAGGCGACAGGCTCAAGACCGCGCCAAAGGGGTTCGCAAAAGATCATACCGATATTGACCTGCTACGCCACAAATCGTTTATCGTGCGGACACCGTTCAAGGACGCTGAGGTGTACGCGGAGTCTTTTGCAGCCGACGTTGTCTCGACGTTCCGCAAGATGCGGCCACTTTTTGATTTCATGAGTGAAATCTTGACCACGGATCTCAACGGTGAGCCGTTATCCCTCGAGGGTGAATAGCGGGGCCACGGTTTCATCGGCTAGTTTAGTCAGCGCTCACATTCGGCGGTCATTTGCCTCTGATCTTTAGAGGTGTTCGGCAAGGTCCATCCGTCGGGTCTGTTTCCGTTGGTCGCCTCCTGCGACGACCATGTCACGGTAGATGTGCCTGCATACTTTCTTCGGCTGCAGATAATTAGTCCACTCCACATTAATCCACTCCACAAAAACGCACTAGCGATGACCCTCACAATCGGCGCGAGTCGGCGCTCCCCGCAGTTGCCTCTGACGTTCTTCCTGGTCTTCCTTGTTATGTCGTTGGTGCAAGGCTGCAAGGTTGTCCCGGATGAAACACAAAACGCTCCGAACGTTTTGTTCATAGCGGTAGACGACCTCAACGATTGGGTTGGCGTGCTGGGTGGCCATCCGAATGCTCGAACGCCCAACATGGATCGTCTTGCTGCTTCGGGAACAGTCTTTCTGAATGCACACACACAAGCACCCCTCTGCGGTCCATCAAGGGCAAGCCTGATGAGCGGACTGCGTCCCTCAACAACCGGGATCTACGGTCAAACTGAGGACGAGGATCTGAGGGCCGCGCATCCGCTCCTTCGCGACGCGGTCTTCTTACCCCAGTACTTTGGGCAGCACGGCTACAAAACCATGGGAATCGGGAAGCTGTTTCATCGTCATGCGCCCGAAGGCGAATTCGAAGAGTCTGGTAGTCGGGTGCCGGGGTTCGGTCCGAAACCACCAGAGAGACGCTACTGGGATCAAGCGGAAACATCTACGGACTGGGGTCCTTTTCCCGATAATGATGCGGACATGCCGGACTATCAGTCTGCTGAGTGGACCATCGAGCGACTGGGCCGAACTCACGACAGACCCTTCTTTCTTGCGGTCGGTTTTCTCAGACCACACGTCCCGTGGCACGTACCGCCAGCATGGTTTGATCAACACCCGATCGAAGGCATCGAGCTGCCACCGTATCTGCCGGATGACATGGACGACATCCCGGCAATCGGCCATGAGGTTGCCGAGGTCTGGCAGATGCCGACCACTGAATGGGCGATTGAGAATGGTTACTGGCCCGCCATCGTCCAATCGTATCTGGCGAGCGTGACGTTTGTAGATGCGCAGGTCGGAAGGGTGCTTGACGCGCTCGATGCGAGTCAGCACGCAGAGAACACGATCGTCGTTCTATTTTCAGACCACGGCTATCATATTGGCGAAAAGAATCGTTTTGCAAAACACTCGCTATGGGAGCGCGCGACCCGCGTGCCCTTAATGTTCAGCGGCCCGGGAGTCCCTGCCCGACAGACGGTTGATGGTGCGGCGGAGTTGCTTGACATCTATCCGACGCTCCTCGAACTGGCCGGGCTACCTGCAAATGGCCTGAATGAGGGCCGCAGCCTGGTCCCGATTATTGGCGCTCCTTCCAGCGATTGGCCGCATGCTGCCGTTACGACGTATGGACAAAACAACCACAGCATTCGAAGCGCCGGGCATCGCTACATTAAATACGAAGACGGTTCGGAGGAATTGTATGATCACAAGACTGATCCGAACGAGTGGCACAACCTCGCCAGTGAACCAAGCAGCCAGGATGTTATGGGTGAACTTGCACGCCACCTGCCACAGCAGAATGCCGAGTGGTCGAGCCTGTCGCAGATCGATACGTACTCCTATTTTGAGCAACAGAAGGAGCGGTCGCTCGGCGGCGAATAGTGTTTGTGATGTATGAGGGATTCAATTTGGTTGATCCCGATACATACCGGTCTACCCAATCAACACATCCGCCTAGCGGTAGCCATCCGTATCAAGGGCAGCAACCCGGTTGCTCGTCAGCAGACAAACGGTCGCTTGTGGATAATTACCGCTGACTTGAAATTCAGCGGATCGTGTAATCCATCCGCCCGCTACGGTGTGCGCCAATCCCCGTCGTAACAGATTCTGGCAACTCCTGAAATTGTTTCTCAGCGCATGTCGCGCTGCATCAATTCAGTTAATGCACTATCGCCATAATGAGTGAGCTTCCGCTAAACTACCGATCTTCGTACACGTGGACTGGTCACGCCTCCAACGGAGCGGCCATAATTGAGAATCATCCGGACTTGCTGATTGGCAATCCACACGATGCTGGACGGTACAGTCCCGAGCATTTGTTATTGGTCGCGGCAGAGAGTTGCCTTGCCAATACGCTGTTTGCGATTGCTTCAATGTCAAAGCTCAATGTGTTGGGCTATAGCTCGGAGGCCGAGGGCGAATTGATCAAGGAGCCCAAGCTGGGTTATCGATTCGTCCGCATCAGTATTCGTCCAACGCTAAAGGTTGGGGCTGGTGATGAAGCCCGGGCTGAAAGGATTCTCGAGAAGGCACATCAATTTTGTTTGATCGCCAGGTCTTTGAATTGCCCCGTTGAAATTGAGCCGCGAATTGTTGTGTAGTTTTCGCGTGAAAAGCATCGACTCGCTTGGATGGCTGTGCGGCCCGGTCGACAACATCCGCCACCGGACTACAAGCGGAAGTCACGCATCAAACCACGACACCCAACAACAGCCCAGTTGCGAGAGCTCCAAACACGGTTCGAAACGCGTTCCAGTAGTTCCATCGTGTTTCGAAGGTCGCTCGCGTCTGCTGAATTTCCGAAGCATCCAGTGCCGCAAGTTCGATTGATTGTAGCCAATTGTTGAGCGGGACATTCGCTACGAACGTCGGCAACTGAACACCCCCCAGGTATAACCCGATTGCTGCGATGAGCAAAAATCGATCGATGCCGGACAGTACAGCAAAGTTCATAACGCCCGCTGCGATAAGAAGAACTACCGCCCCGGCCCACACCAGCAGAAACAGCGGATTGTTGCCCTGGATTACGCGATCCATCGCCTTGAAGGCGGACAGGAACTCGCGATCAGGCAGCGTGCGAATTCCAGGCATGACAACGACAGCGAATGCGAAGACCAAACCGGTGGTGAGCCCACACAGCAGAATCGCGATTAGAAGCACCAGCGTATGGATCGGCATAAAAGTCCCTCAAGGATGTGCGGGTGCGCTGTATCGATCACAGCGCACCCGGAATGAATCGGAAATTGTGGCAACGAAGTCGGACCAAATCTGAACAGTATCAGGCTGGCTTCGAATGCCGGGATGCGGTTGGACGATCGGTTATGCCGCGACCCTCCAGGAACCCGCTGCGGCTACCTTCCTCGCATAGTCGGAGAAGTCTTTCGGTTCGCGCCCGAGTGCACGCTGCACGCCATCAGTTAGGTAGGCATTTCGACCGTCCAGCACCGTTGAGAATAGATAGTCCAGCATCCAGACAACGTCCTTTGGAGCGCCAGAGTCTCTCGCGGCCCCTACAAACGCGGTGTGAGGGACTTGCATATAGTCGACCTTTCTTCCGATCGCTTCGGACAATTCAGAAGCAACATCAGCAAAGGTCATCAGGCGTGGACCGGTGACTTCGTAGACCTCTCCGACATGTCCCGGTTCCGACAAGGCAGCCACGGCGACTTCTGCGATATCATCCACGTCGACGAATGGTTCCGGAGTATCATCCGCTGGCAGGGTGATCCTACCGGCGTCTACCATGTCCGCGAAAGCGCCTTCCGAGAAGTTTTGAAAAAACCAGCTTGCTCGGACGATGGTCCATTCGAGTCCGCTCTCCTGAACGATGCGCTCGCTGGCCTGTGCTTCCGCTTCCCCTCGTCCGGAAAGCAACACCAAGCGTCGAACACCTTGTACTTTCGCCTGGTCTACGAATGCCTGAATTGAGTCTGTAGCACCGGGCATGGCAAGATCCGGCGCGTAAGAGATATAGGCCGCTTCCACATCTTGCAGGCTGGCCTTCCAGCCAGCCTCGTTATTCCAGTCAAAGGACGGCGTTGCGGAGCGCGAGCCAATTCGGATTGGGACACCTTTGGCCTCCAGTCTCGCGGCAATGCGGCGACCAGTCTTGCCCGTGCCTCCGAGTACGAGTACGCGTCCAACGGATGGTTGATTTTGATTGCTTGTAGTAGTCATCGCTTGCTCCCTGTTCTTGTTTAAGAATGCAATGCAAGGATACATGGGAGGGCCGCACCCAATCTTGACGGCAGGCGCCAAATTTTTGACACCTCGCGCCAGTGCTAAGATGTTGGCCGCGCGATCTCAGCGTTGATGCGAAATGACCGCGGCGTTTGCCCCGCCCATCGTTTGAAGGCACGCGTGAAGGCACTTTGTGTAGAGAACCCGGTCATGAAAGCGACTTCGATCAGCGAGAAGTTGGAATGTCGCAGGAGGCGAGTGGCTAGTTGTCGTCGCGCGTCATCTACCAGCGTCTGGTACGAGTGGCCCTGTGCCGAGAGTCGTCGCTGAAGTGTCCGCCCGCTCATACCCAAGTGTATTGCAACGTCCGAAAGGGCCGGGATGCCCTCGCTCAAGGACGTCGAGACATGGTCCCGAACTTGACGGTCCAGCTGAACCTCGTCAACAAACGCTGCAACCTCTGCTGCAAGATGGGTGTCAAAAAAACTTGAAATGCCCGCATCGCCAAGCTTGTTCGGAGCGGACAACGTTTTCGCAGCCACCAAGAGGGCGTCCCTCTCCGAGCCGAAATAGACCGGGCACTCAAAATAGTCCTCATGATGTTCGGTGATCGCCGGCGCTGCATGTTTGAAATAAACTGCGACTGGCCTGAACGGCTCGGACGATACCTCCCGGCTGATGGAAGCGATGCTCGCGATGGTGGCTTCGTTGGAGAGCCGCAGGCCCAGTCGGCGCTCTCCATCACGATGAAGATGCATAAATGCGCCCTCAGCGGTCTTTTCGACCTCGTACATTGAAACGCTGGTCAGCACACGAGCGTACCGCTCAGCGCGGTCGTAGGACCCCCGAAGGGTTGAAGCCGATTTCCACGCAAGTCCGAACGCGCCATAGTCATCGCATCGCATGACCGCTCCTGTTCTGAGCGGAAGCGTCCATCCTTGAGGATCGGCGACGGCAGCTCGTTCCAGAAACGCGTAGTAATCACGGGCGTCTATCATGTGGGAAGGGTTCACTACACCGCTCCGTTCCAATCCGACCGTCCGTAGCAGGGCATCTTTGTCGACCGCATCGCCAACAACTGCCGCAACTTTTCGGGCGAATAAAGATGAAACGTTTCCCATTTTATTTGGCGCAAGTTATTCTTGTTTGCCACTCCGAGATGCTGATTTCTGTGGGTCACTCCGCAGGTAACCTCCTCTGGCAACCGCGTCGTATCTCGAAGAAAGGCGACAAGTCTTATCGGCTCTGAATTGCAATGGCAACCACCTCATTCGCCATCCGGCCAGTCAGCCCGATACATATTGGTTTTCCCACTCAACACATCAGCCCACCGGTGACCACCGGTCGTCACCGCAGCAACCCGTTCACTCTTCGGCGGAATAAAAGCGGCCAGCCGTTTCTTGATCTCTTCATTCACTGCCGCTGAAGCGATATTCTCCCACTCGTTGGGGTCCGATGTCCAGTCGTACAGTTCCTCGCCACCGTCGCCGTACAAGATGTAGTGATACCCACCGTAGATAACGGAGTAATCGTCCTCGCCAAACACTGAAACGACAGGATGATCCCAGTCGGTATCCGGCTGCTGGAGTAGTGGTACAAGGCTTCGTCCTGAGATGCCGGGTTTCGACGGCAATCCCGCGAGCTCAGTCAGCGTCGGGAAAACGTCGACAAGGGAAACGTTTGCATCACTAACGCCACCCGTGAAGCTGCCTTCTGGCAACCCGGGGACACCTTCAGGTACCTTCACCATCAGGACCGTGTTCAGCACGTCTTCCCAAAGTGCAAACTTCCGCCAGTGTCCCTTTTCACCAAGCTGCCACCCATGATCCGAGAAGATGACCACGATCGTATTGTCGGCGTATTCGCTGGCCGCCAGATCAGCGAGTAATTTCCCAACAAGTGCATCGGCATAGTTGATGGAAGCGAGGTATCCCTGAACCGCATTTTTCCAGACACCTGCTTCAGTTACACGCTGATGGTAGCCATTGGCTGCGACCCGCTGACCGCGCGTCGGGAGATCATCCGCATCATCATCGAGCAACGTGGGCAGTTGGATGTCCTCAAGCGGAAACTTGTCGAAGTACTCCTGCGGAACGTACCACGGCAAGTGCGGGCGATAAATCCCAGCGGCCATAAAGAACGGCTTGTCATGATCCTTCTGGAGCTGATCCGAGATCCATTTCACCGAAGAATAATCTCCTGTCTCCTCCATCTTGACCGGTAACGGCTCGAAGTCAAACGCGATATACATTCCCTTAAACGGAGGCATCGTAAACGTCACGCCCTTCGGATCGTCCTCGCGGATTTCGTTGTCGGTTAGTTCAAAGCGCGTCGTACCACTCGCATCCCGAACGGGCAGGTAATACTCAGGCATGTGACGGATCGAGTCGGGGAAGTACGCATCCCAGGAACGCGGATCCGGCATGTTGCCGTGATAAATCTTTCCAGCCCCAGCCGACCAGTAACCCCCTGCCTGCCCGAAGTATTGAGGCATCGTTAACTCATCCGGCAAAGCCCACCGCCAGATCTGCGGGTTGTGATAGACGCCAGTAAGGTTCGGCGCTTTACCTGTCAT
>CBDTVC010000049.1:0-9831 GCA_965363925.1 uncultured bacterium
GACCGTCCTAGCCGTTCGTCGGGGGGACAAGACGATTGCAAGTCCGGCTGGCGATTTCGAAGTGCTCGCAGGAGATCGACTGATTATGGTCGGGGCCGCTGATCGATTTGCTGCGTGTGCCGATTTGTTTCGAACGCCAGCACAGCCGGATGAGCAAGGAGAGGGCTAGAAAATGCTTGTACGTCGGCTGTCACAAACGTCGACCCGATTGCCAGGCATATCGCCCCACTTGTGTACTGTCCCACTCTTTTCGAAACCGGCGCTCAGTCTCGCAGATCCCGGAGTTGCCTGACGAACACGGAGATTTTGTGTCGTCAATCGAAACTCTTGGAGACCATAAGGAAAGTGAGAGGAACCTAGGCATTGGGTTCAAGGGATCTTCGATCAACCTGCGTCAACTCGCAATAGGGGAGTCTGGGAGCGGCCAAGTCGTTGCCCACAGCCGCTTGTCGCTTCCCAATCGCCACTCAGCGAACGCTCGCACAATACGATGATGGCTGGTGCTATCATTTCGTTCACGTTCAATCAATGCCAAAAAAAGATGTCTTCTCGCGTTCCTGTATTTCTTCTGGCTGCTGTTTATCTAGTTCTTGTCCCCCAGCCAGACCTCTATGCCCAGACGGTTAACGACAATCGGGCATCTGTCACGGGCACTGTTCTGGACACCGATGGTACCGGACTTCAGGCAGCTACGGCCGCACTGTATGCGTTGCCTGATTCCTCGTTGGTTTCAGGGGCGGCGACAGATGATCAGGGAATGTTTCTCATTGGTTCGATCCGCCCGGGCAGCTACTTCGTCAGGGTGTCGTTCATCGGCTACACCACAACGGATACGCCAACCGTTCAACTTGTTGCCAGCCAAACGTACAAGGTTGAGGATATTTCCTTGTCTGCTGATGGCATGTCGCTTTCGGCTGTTAATGTCGACGCGGAACGTGCGCTCATAGAGGTGCAGCCCGACAAGACGGTCCTCAATGTGCAGGGGACCATCAATGCAACCGGAAGCAACGGGTTGGAGCTACTCAAGAAGTCTCCTGGTGTTGTGGTCGACAACAACGACAACATTATCCTCAGCGGCAAGAATGGCGTGCAGATATATATAGATGGCAAACCCTCACCGCTGAGTACAGAAGACATCGCGGCACAGCTTCGATCAATGCAGTCGTCTGAAATTGATGCGATCGAGATCATAACAAACCCTGGTGCTCGTTACGATGCTGAAGGGAATGCCGGTATCATCAACATCCGCCTCCGGCGAGACATGAGCCTCGGTTTTAACAGTACGTTGGATCTTGGCTATGCGCAGGGAGCCAATGCACGATACAACGCGAGCTCAACGTTCAACTTTCGGACGAGTAAGTTCAATACGTTTGGGTCGTATGCCTTTAGCGGAGGTGATTCGGAGGGCTACCTCAACCTGTACCGAATTCAAAATAATGTCCTCTTTGATCAGAAATCGATTTCGCAATCGTCGGGTCCGAGCAACACGTTTCGGTTGGGTAGTGATTTTTTTCTTGGAGAAAATGCGACGTTGGGCCTTTTGGTGACCGGCTACGTCAACGATGCTGACCGGGTAAATTCAAGTCGTACGCCGATAACGGATCTAACAACTAATTCTACATCCTCTGTGCTGGAGGCCATCAGTGACAACGACGGCGTCCGGCGGAATGTCTTTGTAAATGGCAACTTTCGATGGGACAATCGAAAGGGCATTACAACAAATGCGGATGCGGATTTTGGCTTGTTCTATAATGGTAGTGTCGGCTTTCAGCCCAATCTTTATCGTAATCCGAACGATCCGTCCGATATTTTGGAGAACGTGTTTGCCAGTCGCTCGCCAACGGATATTGCGATTTATGCCGCTAAGGTTGATCACGAGCGAATGCTGGGTTCAGGCAAACTTGGGTTCGGAACAAAGGTGTCGTCCGTAGAAACGGATAACGTCTATCAGTTCTTTAGCGTTGACAATAATGTCCGGACGATCGATGTGGACCGAAGCAACGACTTTGTCTTTCGCGAGACAATTGCTGCAGGCTATGCAAACTATTCCGGTTCTAGCGGAGCGCTGAACTACAGTGGCGGTGTTCGTGCAGAATACACGGGCTCGAAGGGAGAATTAACCGCAATGAAGCCATCGAACAACGACACGGTAACTCGGGACTATGTTGACATCTTTCCGTCTGCCGGCTTGTCGGTTCAAGCAAATCAAAACAACCAAGTTCGATTGAACTATAGTCGAAGGATTGATCGGCCAAGTTATGGTGATTTGAATCCGTTTGAGTTCAAACTGGACGAGCTTTCGTTTGCACGCGGAAATCCATTCTTGCAGCCGCAATACACTCACAGTGTATCACTGACCCATACATACAAGTATGTATTGAATACGAGTGTTTCGTACAGCAAAACAAACGATTTTTTCGCCAGAATCTCTGATTCAACCGATGTCTCCAGAACGGTGTTGGAGACAATAAATATGGACTTCCAAAAGGTATTGAGTGCAACGGTCAGTCTGCCGTACAGCCCCATAACTTGGTGGAATACGTACACAAGCCTTACGGGCTACAACACTCGCAATCGGGCGGAGCTGGGCGCAGGGCGCACCGTTGACGTTGAAGCAACCGTTGGAAGCCTTTACCATCAGTCAACGTTCACCTTGCCAAAGAACTGGACGTTTGAGCTTTCGGGCTGGTTTAACTCGCCGTCTCTTTGGGGAGCCGTCTACAAAGTGGACTCGAACTTCAGTATCGATACTGGCGTCCGAAAACGACTGTTTGATGGGCGTGCAGATGTCAAAGTTGCGGTGTCAGATGTGTTTAAAACGGCTCCATGGCGCGGGGTACAAGAATTCAGCGGATTCTATGTTGATGCATCCGGTGGTTGGGAGAGCCGGGTTCTCCGCGTGAGTTTCTCGTATCTGTTCGGAAATTCACAGGTCAAGAAGGTTAGGGAGCGCTCTCTTGGAACGGAGGACGAAGCAAGCCGAGTCAATTAGATAGACCGCAGACGCCGCTCTTCAACGATAAAAATGGTGACTATGGCAGGATTTGGGCCACTGTGCAACATACCTTGTACCTCTACGTAGTCACCGGGAAATTGAACAAAATTACGCCAACGATGCCACCGATTTCCAAAGAGCTTGTCGCAGCTTCATCCCGGCCGATGGTTCTGTCGATCCTTGCTGGTGGCGAAAGTTACGGCTACGAAATCCTGCAACGCGTACTGGTTCTGTCGGACGGCAAGTTGAACTGGTCTGATGGCATGCTGTACCCGGTACTACATCGATTGGAGAAAGAAGGGTTTATCCGTTCGCGGTGGCAGGTTGCAGAATCGGGCCGCCGCCGCAAGTACTACCGGCTTACTTCCGCTGGAAAAAAACAGCTTTCCAGTGATCAAAAAAACTGGTTAGCCGTCTATCAGGCGCTAAGCCAAACCTGGGCAACGAGCAATGTTTAATCTCGACGAAGCAATTCTCAAGTGGCGAGACGAACTTGGACGTAACAAGACGGTTGCCACCAACCATCTCGACGAACTCGAAGATCACCTTGTGTCGGCTTTCGAGGCCGAGGTGGAAAATGGACTGGCGCCAACCGCCGCGTTCGAAGTGGCGTGCGAAGATATCGGATCAGTCGCAGAAATATCGGCGGAGTTCAATAAGATCAAGAATGGTACGTGGCGTACATTCATGTCGGCTGGCTGGATCATGTTTGTCGTAGCATTCCTTCTCCCGGTTTACAATACCGGTTGGGGTTTGTTTGGCAAGATCGATTCGTTTGATGGCCTGCGTGGATTCGAGGCATTTAGTTTGGGTATCACCGGCGAGCTCGGGCTGATCGGAATCATCAGTGCCCTTACAAATGTTGTCATGGCGATTACCTTATGGCAAGTTAGCAGACGTGATCGCGCCGGTGTATTCATGCTGGCCGGTATCCTGTCCGCAGCGGCATTCCTGAACCTGTATTGGTTAGTTGATGGAGTGGGTGGTTTGCGACTTGGTTATTTTATGTGGCTCGCTTCGTTTGCTTCCGTTTCGACGGGCTATATTTTGCGCGCCCGTGAGCTTTCAGATGAGCAAGCTCCACTATCGACGATCTGATTGAGGTGATCCACTGGATCTGACAACAACCCTGGGCTTGCTCGCCGCAACTTGCACAACGCTCGCCTTCGTCCCGCAGGTAGTCAAGAATTGGAAGACAAGGTCCGTCGGTGATCTTGCTTACGGAACCTTCATTCTGTTTTCCGTCGGTACAATTCTCTGGCTTTCGTATGGTATAGTTATTCGAAACGTCCCGATTATCGCCGCAAATGCAGTTACGCTGTTGCTGACATCTGCAAACTTGTTTCAAATTGTCCGGTATCGGCGTTCTGCCGACACGTCCGTCCGGGAAAATGATGTGTAGGTGCGATAATTCCTTGACAGAACTGCATCGACTCGCCTGACACAGATCCACTGGGGAAAGGCGGATCCGTAACGAATATCGCCGCGCTGCAACACAACGGTACGATTTGGATCCTAACTCAAGCGTGCCGGTGATGACAATCCGTAGCAAAGAAATCCTCGAAATTGGTATCTACAGATCGACTTTGTATCGATTTGTATCTTCCCTATCACTGATTGTGATAGCATCCTCAACCCTGTTGCCCGGCTGCGTTCAGGCGCAGGGCTTCAACGGGTTTGACGTTTCGAATGCGACAATCGATACCGGTGCAATTCTATCCGGCGGGCCGCCACGTGACGGTATTCCGTCCATCGACGAGCCCAAATTCGTTGATGTCGATGCGGTGGACTATCTCCGCGATGACGACATCGTGGTTGGTCTCGTTATGGGCAATGTTACACGAGCCTACCCGTTGCGAATTCTGGTCTGGCATGAAATTGTCAACGATGTTATTGCAGGCAGTCCGGTTGCCGTTACGTATTGTCCCCTGTGTGGGACGGCGATGGTGTTTGATCGGAGAGTGGGTGATGTGACACGAACATTTGGTGTGTCCGGCTTGCTTTATCAAAGTGACGTCTTGATGTTTGATCGAGAAACGGAGTCCCTCTGGTCTCAACTCGCGACCAAAGCGGTTGCTGGTGCTTCGGTGGGTGAGTCGCTGGAGTGGCTGCCAAGCGAGCACCTGACTTGGAAAGCGTGGCAGGCAAAGTATCCCGATAGTGAAGTGTTGTCTACGGACACTGGACATTCTCGTCGATACGCTGCCGAAGCTTACGCGTCATACTTCGCGTCGAGTGAGACGATGTTTCCCGTCCCGAAGAATCGTGATGAGCTCGCCAACAAGGCCTGGGTAATCGGAGTTGTTGTTAATGGAGCTTCTGCCGCCTACAGCGTGGCGGACTTTTCAGGTGGCTCGACGATTGACGATCGCGTCGCTAACATCGATATCGCGGTACACTTCGATAAAGAAACGAGGCAACACAAGGTGACTGATTCGGACGGCCAAGTGATCCCGTCCGTTATGGTGTTCTGGTTTGCTTGGCAAGCGTTTTATCCGAACACGCAATTGTGGCAGGAGTAATGATCGCGGTCGAAACGTTCGTGCTACTTGATCGACTACTGGTTCTTTGGACGCTCAATCTATGAGGCTTGGATGAGTGTGATCGCGTATCAAAGAATCGTGCCGAGCAACACTGGGTAAGCGGCGGCATAGATGAGCAGCAGGATTATTCCGCTGCGCCAGTCGTGTTTTCGGATTCTGGTAAAAAGCAGTGTAACGGCCAATAGTGCAACCGCGACTGTCAAACCACCGCGAACAACAAGGCTTGCTGTGATTGGCGTGGCTGCGATGATTGGACCAATACCGATTGAAAGGGTCGAGTCGACGAAAGATGAACCAAACAGGTCGCCGACAGCTAGGTCACTTGTCCCCCGTCGAATTGCTGTGAAGTCGACGAAGAGTTCAGGCAACGATGTGCCGATTGATCCCGCAAAAAACGTAATCAGATATTCGGGTACGTTAAAGTATTCTGACAGGTGAACGAAGCCCGCAAGGGCGGCGACCGCACCGGCTCCCACTAAAGCCAGTCCCGCCAGTGCGACGGCGAGGTGGGTGAGCTTGCTTCCTTCGCCAGGGACGCTGATGGGTTCGGCCGATGGCGGTGAAAACTTCCAGATTGCTGCTGAGCCGATGATCCATATCGCCAGAAGCAGAATGCCGTCGGTTCGAGAAAAGAAACCATCAGAAAGAAGCACCACGCCGATCGAGAGTGCGGCAATGGTCGCCGCTCCAGTTAGCACGACGGGTTTCCGTCCAACGTGAAAGCTTCCCGCCAAGAACGGCAAGATCCCGAGAACCAACGTGACCTGGGTAAGCGTCGACCCGATCGAATCGCCGACGTTCATGTCACCGTGTTGACCAAGTGACGCGATGATCGAGTTGGCTATTTCCGGAAGATCCGTACCAACCGACAAAATGGTGAGGCCCAGGATAAACGGAGGAATCCGGGAACCCTGAGCGATCAGCGTAATTCGCGAAACAACAACCCGACTGGCTGCACCTGCCAGGATTAGTCCACCAACGACGATAATAATCCACGTCCACATGTTGACTGCGTTCGACTGGATTTTGGAATATGTATTTACAATCCCAAAGTTATTCGATCCAGCCGGATCCCGCGGACGAGGAATCCCGCAATTACTCGCCAGAATATCCCGAGTAGAATCGTTAACCCATCGTTCAACGCCTGCAAGTAGCAGCAAGCTGCTCGGCTCATCGCGCTCTAAATCCGCTCCAATCGAATCGGATAAGATTGCTCAGCGTTCCACTGACAAACGTAAATATTTTTGTCTTCGTCGATGCAAACGTCGTGGCAGTGGTGAAAAATCTTCTCCTGTTGCTGCATGATCTGCAACTCTCCGTCACGATAGATCGGCGTTGTACCGCCCGGGTTTGACACGACGAGTCCCTCGTCATCAAGGATCGTCACGAAACCGGAGTTTGGGGTCTGGTTCAGATACTTCAGGCGTGACCAGCAAACACCCGCGTAAAGCATGTCGTCGTCAATGACCGCTCGGCAGACATAGGCACCCGGCAAGAAAAGAGTCTCGAGGTATTCTCCATCCATGGTGTAGCGCTTAAACGAATTGTGTCCCCGCGAAGTGATGACGAGTGTTGCGTCGCCATCCCCTCGTGTATCAACACAAACGCCGTGTGCCGTTGAGAACAGGGCATCACCATCACCTTTGCCGCCAAACTTTCGGATGAACTCGCCTTTGGATGTAAACTGGTGTATAAACTGTGAGCCGTATCCATCCGCCACGTAGACGTCTCCGTTTGCGGCGACGGCCGTTTCAGTCGGATAAAACTTCTGCTCTTCCGTGTATTCCCCAATAGCGTGCGGTGTTGGCAGTCGCAATACTTCTCGTCCATCCAGTGTAGTCTTGACCACCTGCGGGTTGCCGCCAAAGCCGTTATCGCAAATCCAGAGATACTCGGCATCACCCTCGTCTGAAAGCGTCAAGCCGTGCCCGTCCGGGAACGTTGTACCCCAGCTGTTCAATAGCTTGCCGCTTTTGTCATAGACGAGGATATTGTTTTTCGTTTCGTCCGTAATCATGATCAATCGGCCGGAACGGTCCTGCACCATTTCGTGACAGTTCTTGACCGGATGGGCCATGGGGTCAAGGTTTCCCCACTCCAGGTCCACGCGATATCGGAATTCTCCGTGCCCAATAACCTGATCCGACAGGCGTCGTCTTGAGATGACGCTTACCGTCTTGGCTTTAGCGCTGCTTGGAACGGTTGCGGAAGGTCTGCCTATCGTCGTTGATGGCAAAACAGCGGCACCAAAGGATGCAGCTGCTGCTGTCTTTGCAAAGGATCTACGATTCATGGTCGAACTGGGAGAAATTGATTTGTCCATGGCAGTATATGAATTAGGCACAATGCAATTGAGCCAGAGGGATCGCGAGTGCTGCTTTTCTGCGCGCGAGCCGACGATTCCCGTAAGGGAGGCCGCGTGAAGGGTTGCGATTTGAACCAAGGTATCTGATTGGACTCGACCTGGGAAAGCGGCTTTTGGGAGACGTTGCCTCGGTTTGCTTGACTATGGATAACCCTGTGACGCATCTTGATGTTATGCCCACGAATCGAACTACAGTACGGCAACTAACCCTACGGCAATTTATGGGGAACAGGCTCCGTTACTCGACCCTCAAATCCGTTTTTGCACCCAGTAGAACAATTGGTTTGGTTGCCGGTGCCGCTGCGTTGTTGCTTCTTGCGGGGTGCTCCCGGGGCAAAGTCGATTTCAATGCTGAAATCCGGCCGATTCTGAATGACCAATGCGTTACGTGTCACGGTGGAGTCAAAACCAACGCAGAATTGAATCTGCAATTTCGTGAGCTTGCCCTAAAAGGTGGTAAATCTGGTCGGCCCGCGATTGTGCCTGGAGACGCGAGCTCCAGTGAGCTGATCCGAATGGTGTCTCACGTGGACCCGGCTGACCGGATGCCGAAAGATGCTGCTCCGTTAAGTGATGAACAGGTCAGCAAATTGCGCGACTGGATTGATTCTGGCGCTGAGTGGGAAGACCATTGGTCGTACGTCTCACCGGTAAAGGTGGATGTTCCGATTGAAGACAAATGGGTGACCTCCCCGATTGATGCTTTTGTGCTCGAACGGCTACATGCTTCGGGTCTCTCACCCTCTATAGCGGCAGAGTGCGCTATACTCGCTCGGCGAGTTAGCCTCGACTTAGTTGGGTTGCCGACTACCCCCGAACGGTCGCGCGTTCTTTGTGAAACTGGAGATTACGTAGCACTGGTTGATGAACTCCTGGCTTCGCCGGCATTTGGGGAGCGCTGGGCTGCACTCTGGATGGACCTGGCTCGCTACGCAGATTCAAAAGGCTACGAAGCGGATCGACAGCGATCAATTTGGCGCTTTCGAGATTGGGTGATTACGGCATTCAACAACGACATGCCGTTTGATCAGTTTACTGTCCAGCAGCTTGCTGGTGATTTGCTTCCGGAGCCGACAGTTGATCAGTTAATCGCGACCGCGTTTAACAGAAACGCGATGACGAACGAAGAGGGAGGCACGGACGACGAAGAACACCGCATCGCAGCGGTGATGGATCGTGTTAACACAACTTGGGAGGTTTACCAGGGCACTACCATGCGGTGCACTCAATGTCACGGCCACCCGTATGATCCGTTTGTGCACGAAGATTACTTTGCATCGTTTGCCGTCTTCAACAATACGGCAGATTGGGACCAGCCAAGCGAAGCGCCGGTGCTGCTCGAATTTTCGGACGAGTATTCTGCGGAAGGCGAGGAGCTCCTTGGCGAGTTGGCCCAGATCGACTCAAGTATTGTCGCCTTCGTCACGACCCCGGAAATGCTGGCCGTGCGGGCGGAGTGGGAGGGAAACCTGGACGACCCTACCGTCGCTGGCGGATTGTCAACGACCGCGCAAAACGAGGTCTTGCGGATCGCTCGGATCTCGGTTGAAGACCGCAGCGGTCATCAGCAAGCGTTTATCCGCGATCGTTTTGCGGAGATCCACGAATCGACCAAGACGCTACGTAGTGGACGAAATACCGTTGCGGCCAAGGTCAGAGATCTTAGCCCGGTCGAAACGCCAATCATGAAAGAGTTGCCCGAAGATGAGGCGCGGGTGACGCATTTGTTTGAGCGCGGCAGTTTTCTGTCGCCATTGGATCCAGTAAAGCCCAACGTTCCGCGGTCATTGCCGCCGCTTCCAGAAAGCGTTAAGCCCGATCGATTGGCGTTTGCGCAG
Organism: uncultured bacterium; assembly: GCA_965363925.1. GTDB lineage: Bacteria > Bacteroidota > Rhodothermia > Rhodothermales > JABDKH01 > JAGQWL01. The sequence goes on from CBDTVC010000049.1 coordinate 9,742, forward strand.
TGGCTGGTATCGGATGAAAACCCGTTGACGGCACGCGTCATGGTTAATCGATTTTGGGAGCAGGTTTTTGGGATGGGAATCGTTGAGTCG
>CBDTVC010000050.1:0-9782 GCA_965363925.1 uncultured bacterium
GACCTTTTCTGACTTCATGGGTATAGACACTTCCCACAAAGCAATACAAGTAATTTGGAGTCGGTCGGTATTCGGGAAGCTCGCTGTCGCGCATCATCCAGATGTAATTCCCGGCGCTCGCCCAGCCGGATTTGGCATAATGCCTCGGGATACTCGTATAGATTCCTGGTAACAACGGTATCGTCGTGTCGTTCTCGCAGATCACGATACTCTTTTCACGATACTTTTTGTACACCGGATCAGTTCGAACCTGACTCAGCATTTGGTCTGTATCCCAATCCTCAACAAACAGAATAAGCTCGGCTGCCTCCGGATCGTCGACCAGTGTGTGTTTGCTACCCGAATACTGACGAGCACTCTCCAGCATCCGGTCGAGAGCTGTTCGCTCGCGTTCGGACGGAGGTGATTTTGTCAGGAAGATTTTCGGCATCGTTTCGGCTAGGAGAGGAGTGAAGGTCTGTGACCCATGATTCGGGGCCTGGGATTTACTTCCCCAATCAGCCATCGCGACAGTAGCGCAACGGAGCCGCGAGGTCGTTTCACTGCACCTCGAATCTGCCGAAGCAAGCGCTGCAGCTTTGCCCATCGGAAGACGGGATCTGCTAGATTGATTTCCGAGCGCTTAATCTCTCGCACGAGAATATTCGACCACTCTGTTCGGCCAGTCCCGTAGCGAAACAGGCCAAAGGACGCGCGCTGGTTTCTGGGCTTGTCTGCGTCCACATTATCGTTCGACAAATGACATAACCATGCGATAGGCTCCGGAGTGCCTGAATTCCATATTCGAAATCGTGCATGGGTGAAGCCATCGTGACTGAACGACTGATGCCGGACCGAATACAGAGTGTCCGCTTGAATGGAAACTTCGGGCTCCCTTTCGGTACGGATGACCCATGCCCAATCTTTGCTCATCAGGCAATCACCGGTCGCCATCCAAAGACGCGCCAGACCCTTGGGGGTCAACGTGGCCAGACCATTCGTCGAGTATCCTGGTTTGATGCCAAGACCCTCATCCTGCAGTTCATGCCGAACGAAAAAGTCGCTTAGCCCGACGAACTCACCCTCCAGGGTGCAGAAGCGGACATTGTACGTAGCCTCCTGACTCGCATTCGGCGAACCCAACAGAAACAAAACATCCGGACCAGCAGGTGATGGAGTATGAATAATGTGGCGCTCTCGATCGACGTAAAAAACGCCGTTTACCGCCTGTCCAATTTCCTGCGGGCTCTCGATAGAGGTTAGGTCATCCAGAATTAGCGGAAGACTTACCGGCGCCGGATCCCAATCAAAATCTACGTGTCCCTGGATAGTGTGTCCGGTAGAATCCGTAACACGAACAGCGAGCTCGTTCTTCCCAGGTCGAAGTATGGGCGACGTGATCGGAATTTCGACGTTGAACCATCCTCGCCGATTTCTCAATCGATGTACGCTTGGCGTGCGCGTGTTCCAAGGGTACTTCGTATCCGTGGGCGCTGGCTCTATGTACAGATTCACTTCCGGCCCACCGTTAAGCGTCCATGCCGCGGAAGCTATCACAAGTTCACGGCCGACCCAGCCGATTACATTAATATCCTCGTGCCGAAAACGGAATACCTGATGATGGCCGTATGCAAATTGTATGGATGGGTCTTCAGTTATCACTCCGCGTAACCAAGGACTTCCACTAAATCTCCGGTCACGTCGTTGAAATGTGCCAGCGTTCCTCCAACCAAGTGGTTCTTCCAGTCACCCGCCTTGCCCTTTCGGTAGTGCGACTTCAGGTTCTCCTCTCCGGGCTTGCGACCGTTTGCTTTCTCGCTGAAAGAATGCCGCCTCGCGAGATCATGAATTTTGTGTTCCGGGATGTTAATCTGCAAGTAGTCGAAGACGTCACGGATCAGGTCCGAATGATTATCAGTGAGCGCCTCGTATTTAAAGATCTTCGTATTCTCGTTGTTTTCTGCTTTCACCCACGAACGCTGCGCTTTGAACAAACCGAGTTCATTCAGTCGGTCCACGATATATCGAAGTCCCTCCTCATCGTTCAGTGGCTCGAGATCGCGCCGCATTGCAGGGATGTACGCAATTGCAGGATGAGAGTATTTTGTTGAGAAGTAGAACGAAACAACGATGTCTCGCGGATCCCGAGTCACAAATATCGTCCGATGTTTTTCCGGTTTTTCGATTCGCGAAAACGTCTCGAAGTTCGTGTACAGATGAGCGGCAATAATTCCTTCGGGGATGCCCGTTTCGTAGTCCGCCGTTTCATCGAGTGCAACCTGTGGAAACGCTTTGACCGGAAGGCCGGAATACTGGTAGACGACATATTCCTGCAGAAGGGCCTTGAACCACTGGCTAGCTGTCTTCTGCACACAGCAGTGGTAGATGTTGCTAAACGGCGAATGTTCGACAACACCCCAGCCAAGCCGTCTGTTCAGGGCATGTCGCTTTCTTTGGGCCCATCGAACCCGCTCGTGCAGCCGACTCGTGAAGGTTGTGTTGCCTCTATCCATAATATCTTCTCCGCCAGTGCCTGTCGACTACGTGCTTCGCACTTGAAGCGGAAGGCAGCGGAATCGGATGAGGATGATTCATATCTAGTAACGTGAAACGATTGTATTTGCGCGTCACGCAACAAGAATCGTCGGAAATAGACCCTTGTTGCTCAATAATTGCTCAACTTCACTCCGATACACCTCGTTCATGAGTAACACGACATCGGGGCGATAGTCAGTGAGGGCATCCGGATCCACGATCTGCTGCCCAGATCCTGCTACGAATTTGCCCTGCTTTCTTGGGTTAATGTCGACAGCAAACTCAATCCGATCCCGCGAATCGAGGATGTTCAGAATCGTTACGCCTTTTGATCCCGCGCCCCAAACGACTGCCCGCTGCTGTTTGGCCGCAACGTCATCCAGTATCCTGCTCCAGAGAGCTACCTTTTCTTCATACCGGTCTGAAAACGATGCTACGAGGCCGACAAGCTCCGCGAGTTCGTCGGTTTCCACGTCGCTTTCGGTAGTGCTTCCACTATTGCTTCCAACATTGAAATGGACACCGCCGTCAACATCGCCAATGGCTTTCGTATGCCGGTGGACGGGTTGCGCCTCGATTCCGAGATATTGATCAGCAAAATGTGGGTATGCGGACATGACCTGAAAGCCCTGTTCGCGAAACAATTTTGAAAGCGACGCCCGACTGAAGTAGGAAACGTGCTCATAGATCAAATCCCATACAGCAAGATCCTTTAGGATAAACAAGGCGTTGGGCACCTCGCAATAGACCGTTGTCCCCGCTCGGTCACCGATAGTTTTTCGAATTGTGTCCACGAAGCTCCGTGGGTCCTCTATGTGCTCCAATACGTGCCGACAGGTAATCAGATCTGCTGATCGGTCTGCATATTTTTCGGTGTAAAGGTCCTGTACGACGCTGAAGCCACGGTTCGCAGGCGTCGTGATTTGAGCTTCGTCGTAACTCGGATCAAATCCGATCCCCGTGTTATTGCCGCGTTGACAGAGCAGCTCAAGGAAATCACCCTGTCCACAGCCGATGTCGATCACTTGCTTGTTACGGATCGCATACGTCTGTATGAGTCGATCCGCCAGTGATTCCGCAAAGTGTTGAAACCGCGGCGAAAAGTGGAGTGAGTTTTCGTAAGAAGGTGAGTAGTCCAGTAACCGTGCGTCGAAGGACGCATTGAAAAGATGGCCTGAGTCCGGACAGTAGGCAAGAACCATTTGCCCGCACGGCGCAGCCAACGCTTCCGAACGCGTTTCGTAGAGTACGTTGCAGAATACCGGGACTTCCGGAATCTCAAGAACCACATAACAGTTCTTCGAACCCGAGACCGGACAAGTCAAAACGCCATCATACTTCGAATCATGCATCCGCAGTACCAAGGCCAATGACGGGATCCGCATCCACGGCAACCAAAGATGGAAATAGCCCCATTGCATTTAGGTCCCGCCCTATTTCATCTCGGTAAATCGGATTCATCATGATTACCACATCGGGTTTCATTTGCTGCAGGTAATCTGGAGCAACGATTGGATGTCCAGTCTTGGACAGAAACGTGCCATGTTTATGAGGGTTGATATCGACTGCACAACCTACCAGATCGCTCTCAGCATCGGATATACCCAACGTCGTAAGAAATGCAACGGCCTTAGAGCCCCCGCCCCACAGCGCGACACCTTTGCCTTGCGCCTTCATCTCACGAAGAGCAGACCGCCAAGCTTCAAGCCTCGGCTCAATGCGCTGAGAAAACTGCCTGACCTCCGCTACGAGCTCGTCCAGGTCGTCTTCCTCGGCCAACGGCGGGATGGGGGAGCCGGCATTGGGGCGGGCTTCGATCATGAGGTACTGGTCATCGTAATCAGTCCAAACACGAAGCACATCGAAACCGTTCCTCCGAAAGAGTCGTGCCAACGAACCTTTGCTGAAGTACGAACAGTGTTCGTGGTATACATCCCAAAATGCCAAGTCGCGCAAGATGCGACGGACTTCCGGCACCTGGAAGAAGACCGCGACATCCGGAGACGATCCGATCGTATTTCGCAGCGTTGCCACAAACGAATCGACGTCCTGAATGTGCTCAAGCGTCATCTTGCAACAAACAAAATCGGCCGAAACATCACGATAAGCTTCCGAGAAGAAGTCACGGATGAACTCGATTCGATTCGCCGCTTCACTTGTGTTCCGCTCCGGATGATAAGCCGGGTCAAATCCGATCCCGTGATTCGGACCAAGCTCGCACAGGAGCGTCAGAAATTCTCCCTTTCCACATCCGACCTCCAGAAGCTTCTTGTTTCTGAGGTCAAAGCGTTCGATCAGATCTTCCGCGATCCGCTGATGAAAGGAGCTGAACGTGCCTGAAAAGGCCTGTGTTTCCTCATACTCGGAGGAGTATTCCACCAACTCGCTGTTAAAGCATCGATTCGTGATGAACCCGGACGTGGGAGAAAAAGCTAGTTCGATTCGGCTACGAGGTAACGACACCGCCTGCTCTCGCGTTCGCATCTGAAGCACGCTGTTCGCCGGTACGTCGGGAATCGTGAAGAAGACATCGGATGGTTGCGCCACGCCGTCAAAAAGTGAGTCGTCACTTCCTGGTACTCGGTGCGCATCTGCATCGCTGTTGGTCAAATCAAACAATTCTAATCTCCGGAATCGGGATGATGAAGCGTCCTCCGTTCTGCCGGTATTCGGACTGTTGTTCCATTACCTCAGACGCAAAATTCCATGCCAGCAACAACACGTAGTCCGGCGCGTCGGTCACGAGTAATTCCGGCGGGTGAATCGGGAGATGGTTGTAACCCATGAACCGTCCGTGTTTGTATGAGTTAAGGTCGACCACATAGTCCAGCAGGTCAGAGCCAATCTCACAATAATTCAGGAGCGTCGTCGCCTTTGCGGCAGCGCCATAGGCGGCGATACGAGAGCCATCCGCCTTCAGCGCCCTAAGTCGGCTATTCAGCGCGACTTTCACGGTTTCCACCCGGTCGGCGAAGCCTTCGAAGAAAGCAATCGTGTCGACGCCCCGATCGTGCTCCATTTGCAACAGTTCATCAACGGTGTGATCAGCAGCAGCATGCATTCCAAGAAACAAACGCAGCGATCCGCCTTGTGGCGCGATTCGTTCAACGCGATTGAGGTGAAGTCCAGCACTGCGTGCAATTCGCTGGAAGGCTGTCACCGACCAATAGCAAACATGTTGGTGATAGATCATGTCGAACGCGCACTGGTCTACCAGATCCACCACGTACTGAACTTCCACGACGGCAGTACCATCGTCCTTTAGGATAATCCGGATTCCATCAAGGAAATCTTGAAGATCCGGAACGTGTGCGAGGACATTGTTTGCGAGGAAGAGATCAGCTCGCTTGCCTTCGGAACGAAGCTCATCAGCCAGTTCGGCGGTAAAGAAGGCAACCCGTGTTGGGATGCCTTTCTCTTGCGCCATCCGCGCTGGCGCTTTTGCAGGGTCAATGCCAAGCACCGGGATTCCGCAATCAACAAATGCCTCAAGCATGTAGCCATCGTTACTTGCGGCCTCTACCACGAGACTTCCTGAATCCAGACTGCATTCTGCCATTCGCAACCGAGCACTCTCGCGGAAGTGCCTAACGAGCGATGGGGAAACAGATGAGAAATACGGATACTCTGTATAGAACAGAACGTCGGGGTCAACCGTTTCTCGAATCTGAGCGAGCGCAGACGTCGGTGAAAACACAAGATTGAGTGGAACGATTGGTTCCGGTTTACCCAACTGATCCTGCGTCAGTAAGCGATCTGCTAGCGACGAGCGTCCGAGCGAAAGAATAGGCAACAGATCATCAGCGCCACACGCGCGGCACTGCGACTCTGACCGATAGATCCGACCCGGCAACTCAGCGGTATTGATGTTTATTGTATCCAAGAATCGTTTTTGCTGTGAGACGCGCTGAACTGATCATGGTCGTTTGTGTCGATGAAGTGATTGAGCATCCTCACACAAACCGCCGCTTGAGATTGTAGTCCGCAACGAAGTTGCTGAGCAGACTGACGCAGTATTTATCCCACGTTCGAGACACTTGTCTGAATCCACCGAAGATTAGCGTCGACTTTTCCAGCATCCTGAAGTTCGTGAATGTGTGCCAGCCGCTTGTAGCGTGGACCCTCAAACTGAGCGAGCTCAAGTCCAATACGCTTGTAGTTTTCATACAGCTCGATTGCACCTTTTTTTGCCGTCCACTGAGGTTGAAAATTGGGGAGTACACGAGCGATTTTGTCGCAACTAACCCGATACGTACGCTTGTCTGGTCCCGCAGAGTCAGCGAATGCCACTTCCGCACCTGGTACAACTTCACCCACTATTTGCGCAATATCTCGGACGCGGAAATTCTCACTCGTGCGGCCAACGTTAAACGCTTGATTGTGAACAGACTCGCGCGGCGCTTCCATCGCTGCAATAAAGGCCCGGGAAATATCACCGATGTGCACGATCGGCCTCCAGGGAGTACCGTCACTCTTCAGATAGATTTGTCCCGTCGTGTAAGCCCAGGCGACCAGGTTGTTGAGAACGAGGTCAAACCTGAGGCGGGGTGAAAAGCCAAAAGCCGTTGCATTGCGAAGATAGGTCGGGCTGAACGAGTCATCCGCCAGAGTCGCCAGGTCCTGCTCCACCAGGACTTTGGATTCACCGTAAGGCGTTACAGGATTAAAGGGTGCCGTCTCGACGACAAACTCTTCACCGGCAGCACCATACGTGCTGCATGACGAAGAAAACACAAACCGCTCAACACCAGCCTGCTTGGCACATTCAGCCAATCGAACAGATGCGATGTGATTTATTTCGTACGTCAACGAAGGGTTCAGGTCGCCGAGCGGATCATTCGACAAACCCGCAAGATGCAAAACGGCATCAAAGCCATCAAAGTCCTGAACAACAACGTCGCGGATATCCTTCTGCAGCTGGGCCACCTCGACGGGTGCTTCGCCAAAATTTGACGCCCCAAACAGGTCGGTATCGAGGCCGACGACATCGTGGTCTCTTTCGAGCAACATCGGCACCAGGACGGTCCCGATGTATCCCTTGTGTCCGGTTACAAGTACGCGCATTCTTTAAGTCAGGCTCTAGTGATAATCAAAAACGAGGGATTTTTGCAAGGAGGAGACCTGCGCTACAGTGCCGGACTGGCCGACACAATCGGCCCAGATTCTTGCCACACTTTCCAGGGCGCATTCCCACCGTTCCAGTAGGTTTCCAGGATATGCTTCTCGCGCAACGTGTCCATGCATTGCCAGAACGAGTCATGCTTGTAGGCAACAAGCTGTCCATCTGCCGCCAGCTGTTCGAGCGGAGCGTGTTCCCACATCGTGGCGTCGCCGTCGATGTAATCAAAAACTTCTGGCTCCAGCACAAAGAAGGCACCGTTGATCCAGCCCTCACCAATCTGCGGCTTCTCTGTGAAGGCAGTGACTTGGTTTGAATCGTCGCCAAGTTCGATGTGACCGTAACGGGCCGGTGGCCTGACAATCGTCATCGTAGCCAATTTGCCATGTGTACGGTGAAAGTCAACAAGTTTCTGGATGTTTACATCGGAAACACCATCACCCCAAGTCAGCATAAACGTTTCGTTCCCGACGTAAGGCGCAAACCGTTTGATACGACCGCCCGTCATTGTCGAAATACCCGTGTCGATCAAGTCGACTTTCCAGTCGAGATCTGTTGCATCGTGCCGGTGAACTTCGCCGTTCGCGAGATCAACGGTCAGGTTGCTCTTCAGACGACAGTAGTCGACAAAGTATTTCTTGATCACTTCTCCCTTATATCCCAGCGCAATCATGAAATCCATATAGCCGTAGTGGGCGTACTGTTTCATGATGTGCCAGAGGATCGGGTGACCGCCGATTTCGATCATCGGCTTCGGTTTGATCTCTGTTTCTTCAGCGATTCGAGAACCGCGCCCGCCAGCAAGAATACCTACTTTCATATGGTTCGCCTTTGATACGGGGCCTGCCAAGGTGTTTGTTACTAGACATCGAGTTGGCGGCGATTCGAAGGACGTAGACGCCTCTTCAGATTCTGTTTAACCTGCCCGCCGAGAACACGCCACCGGTGTCTCAAGACCCAGTTCGCAATCGTCGCGTAGCTTCGTCTTCGCTCTACAAATGGAAGCGGTACTCGGGCCAGTGATCGTTGATACTCTCGGATGGCTCGCCACGCCGGAAAGTTCATCTTGCCAACTTTGGACGTGTCAAACCATTCGTCTCGCGATTGAAAATCCCCATGCGCGTAGATCGATCGCTGCCGATGCTCGCGTAGAAACAGCAGTCGCGTCGGTACCTCGAGAAACGGTCCGTGCAGACACAGCTCAATCAGTAGATTGCCGTCCGAATCTGTATAATTGCCGATGAGCGGAGTCGATCGAAGGACTGATGAACGAATCAAACCAAACACGCAATGCCGGTCAGTATCATAGAGCAAATGTGTTAGTCGGGCTGAGCTATCGCTAAGCCGTAGCGGCTCAATCGATTCGATTTCCTTGACGACGACGGTTCCCTCGATATCAACGAAGACAGTTAGCGGACAAACAAGTACGGCCTCGGGGTTGTTATCAAGCGCCTCTACGCAGCGCTCCAGAAATGTTGGGGCAATAAAATCGTCGTGGGCCAACCACTTGAAGTATTCACCGGTTGCGAGCTCAAACGTTCTGTTGTAATTGGGCGCCGCGCCGAGGTTTTTGTCGTTTCGCAGGTACCGGATCCTTGGGTCACGCCTCCCGAATTCGGAACAAATTCCAGCGGTTCCGTCCGTGGATGCGTTGTCGCAGATCACAACCTCAAATTGTGTGAATGTCTGCGCAAGTACCGACTCGAGTGCCTCCGCGAGGAATTCCTCTCCGTTATATACGGGGAGACCGATCGAGACTCTTGGTTGAATATTAACCATGCAGAAGGGTGAAGAGTTCAGATTGTGTTTACCACTAAGCATCGACTCCCATACTCAGGAAACTCTGCATCCAACAGATTGAACCTTCTTCAATCTGTTGACATTCACGCAGGCAAAGCCCCAGTGAAAGACACAAGCTGTGCTAGTCGTATTTTCTAATTAACGCAAATATTACAGAGAGTGGTCAGCGTGGCCGCCATCATCGTGAATTAGAGGGCGGTCATTCGCAGAAGTTGGGGGCAAGAATACTTCAGCTGATGGCGTTAGACGGCTTCTTTGACGGGATCTATCCCATGTCGATCGTCGCAAGAATAGGGGCGACGATGATGGCGTGTTCGAAGCGAAGACGGAATAGCGATTTCGACAGCTT
>CBDTVC010000051.1:0-9753 GCA_965363925.1 uncultured bacterium
GCATCCATTGGGGTAAACGGAAACGGAACCTTCGCCAAGACTCGACTAACAACCCGAACAAAAGCCGATTCTTCGCCGGCGAACGTTACCGGTCCACCCAAAGTAGTTCGATCGTCAACGAATTTCAAATCCCATCCAAATCGTGCGCCGGACGTTCGTCCGGTGCTGGCGTGGGCTATGTTGCAGCAGTGGCACTGAACAGCTACACGAGTAACACGATATAGAAAGTGGAGCAAGCGATGACATCGCCGTCGAAGGCCACGTCACCGATGTACGGTTTCCAGCAGTTCCCGTCGTAGATCACGCCGCCGCGCAAGATGACATCGTACGACGCCAGCTCGCCGCCTTGCGATATCGGGGTTGTTAACTAACTTGGGAAACCATCTCATGGACCCCGACAAGACACACATCAAAACTCGCAACCCGACTCACCACCAGAATCTTGGCGATCGAACCCCTGTGAAACCCGTGCTGCTCGAAAAGAGTTTAGGACTGTGGGACGTCTATGCCCTCGCCACAGGTGCGACGCTCAGTTCGGGTTTTTTTCTCCTCCCCGGGCTCGCCGCGGCCGGCGCCGGCCCGGCCATGCCACTGGCATATCTCCTGGGTGCGGCGATCCTTTTGCCCGGACTCTTGAGCAAGGTCGAACTGGCCACCGCCATGCCAAGGGCAGGCGGTGTTTTTTATTTCCTCGATCGGAGCATGGGTCCACTGGTTGGTTCGATCGGTGGGTTCGGGACCTGGATCTCCCTCGTCCTGAAATCCGCTTTTGCACTCATCGGTGTCGGCGCTTACCTCCAGATCTTCATCCCGAACCTGGAAATGGGCCCGGTCGCCGCCGGGTTCGCGTTGTTCTTTGGCGTGGTTAACTATTTCGGCGCTCGGAAGTCCATGTCCTTTCAGCTTCTGCTGCTGTTCGGGCTCATGATCTTGCTCTTGTGGTTCTGTGGTTTCGGTGCGCTGAAGACCGAGATCGGTAATTTCAGTGGCTTTTTTGAGTCGGGTAGCGCCGGGATCATCAGCACGGCGGGGCTGATTATCGTCAGTTACATGGGGCTGACGAAAGTCGCCAGCGTGGCCGAAGAGGTAAAGAACCCGGAACGCAATCTGCCCCTCGGCATGTTCCTGGCTTTTGGCTCCATCGTGGTGTTCTACGTAGTGGGGACTTCGGTGATGGTGGGTGTCGTCGGTGTGGATACACTCGCCATGAATGGCGGAGATCTTACGCCGGTCGCCACCGTCGCTGAAGCGCTCGTCGGCCGGGTGGGTGCGGTGATCATGACGGTGGCGGCTGTATTCGCGTTCTCGTCCGTTGCGAACGCGGGCATTCTGAGCGCCTCCCGTTACCCGCTCGCAATGGGCAGAGACAAACTGCTCCCCAGTGTGTTCGCCCGGATCGGCAAAAAACGCGGTACACCCACAGTCGGCATCGCTACTACGGTGGGTTTGATTCTGCTTTCGGTTACACTCTTTGATCCGACCAAGATCGCGAAACTGGCCGGCGCATTTCAGTTGACGATGTTCGCGCTCGCCTGCCTCGCGGTGATCGTGATGCGGGAGAGTCGGATCGAGTCCTACGATCCTGGCTTCCGGTCCCCCCTCTACCCGGGTGTGCAGATCATTGGCATTCTTGGTTCGTTCTGGTTGATCGTGAATATGGGGCTGCTCCCGACACTGTTTACAGGGGGCCTGATCACCTTCGGCGCGATGTGGTACACGTATTACGCCCGCGACAAGATCAACCGAGAAGGGGCAATCTTCCACGTCTTTGAGCGACTGGGTCGGCAGCGAGACGAGGGATTGGATCGCGAACTGCGCCAGGTCATGAAAGAACGAGGCCCGCGCGATGCCGACCCCTTCGACGAGCTCTTCACCAACGCGTTCGTGCTCGACGTATTAGGGCCCATCGACTTCGAAGGCCTCGTCGCCCGAGCATCGCAAAAGCTGGCGCCAGACCTGCCGGTTCCCGAGAGCCGACTCGTTGAAGGATTCCTCGAAGGCACGCGCACCGGCGTGACGCCCGTCTCCCGCGGCGCAGCGCTGCCGCACATGCGACTGGACCTGCTGGATCACGCCCACGTCGTTCTGGCAAGAGTACGCAAAGGCGTCCGGTTCGAAACAGGGACGGTTGGAACCGGGCCCGAATCGGAGGACCCGACTCGAGCCGTCTTCTTTCTTGTGAGTCCGGAGAAGGATCCCGGACAACACCTCCGCATCCTGGCCCATATCGCTCGCAGGGTCGATCAGAGTCAGTTCATGGCGGAGTGGCTCGCAGCGGAGAGCGACGAACAACTGAAGGAGGCGCTGTTCCGCGACGAGAGGATGCTCGTAATGACGATTGGGAGCGAACAGTGCTACGCAGCGTTGATCGGCCTAAAGCTGAAGGAAGTGTCTCTGCCCGACGGTACGTTGATTGCGATGATCCGGCGGGGCGATGAGATGATCATTCCGAAAGGTGACACGACACTGCTCGACGGCGACATGCTGACAGTGATCGGTCGGTCGGAAGGCATCACGGCGCTCCGTGAACGCTACGGTGTCTCGGCGACGTGATCGCGTGCACTCAGGTTCTCTTTACACTCACACTGCCTGCGCTCACACTGCCTGGCAGTGTCGTCATACTCATTGTCTATGATAGGCCAGTCCGTGAAGCTCGGATGGTTTGTGTCGCGAATCAGTCCAATATTCGGATCCGTCCAAGCACTGCCGTAGCGCTATCCTGAAGGAGGGGACATGCAATCATGGCCATCAGCACGGGAAAAATATGTCGCACGCGATCGTTCTTTTAATGGTCCGACTCAAAGCCCGCTTCTTCTTGGCCGACTTGCGCCTAACCCCGCCTAATCCGCACGACGAATTGATACGCCACCATTGGTTGTTCGAACTCGAATCGGAGCGCCACCGTCACCAAGCGTTGTCCGAATGTTGCGATTGATCCGACCGCTCACGGTCATCGGGAAGTCCAGATTAACTCGCCCATTTACGGTTCCCGTTTCGAACTCGGCGTTGTAGCCTTCGGGCACTTTGACGGTCACGCCGCCGTTGGTTGTCGCAACATCCAGTCCCGAGCCATTCCATTCGTTACCGTCCAGTACAACCTTTAGCCCGCCGTTCGTCGTCTTCCCTTTGACGTCTCCGGCAAGTCGTTCCAAGCTGACTCCTCCATTTAGCGCAGCAAACTGGATGTCGCCAGAGACTTCCCGGATCGAAATGCCGCCGTTGTGGGTCGTCAGTTTCAAGTTGGCCTGGGTCGGCACGTAAATCCGGTAGCTTACCGAAATCGACTCTCGCTTTCCGAGCTTCGAAGGCTCGCTTGTTTCGATGACGCCTTTGGTGTGAATATCTACGGCTTCAGCGATCGCCTCGGCGCGCTTCATGGTGTTGGCCGTCGTCTCGACCTTGGCAACAATCCGAATCTCACTCCGATCCCATCCTTTGACGCTGATTCCGCCATTCATCTGTCCGTCAACCGAAAGGAGTTTTCGCGTTTCCAGTGTCGTCTCGCGTATTTCACAGTACTTTTCGCGATTGTTATTCCAGGTGGAATCGTCGCACCAGCCGTCGTCATCGGCGACTTGAGTGGTCTGCGCTAAAGCAGCGGGGACAATGGCACTGAGCAGGACGACGAGGAAAGAAATGTTTCGAAGCGTTTTCATGGGGATCTTGGCGTTTTTATTGGGCATCATCTGCATGGACACGTTCAGCAGTCAAAAGGGTTACATGGCAGTGCTCTTTTCTTAGCATGACACTTTAAACAGCAGCATTTCGTCTGCTCGGGAATGCACTTCGCCTGTTTTTGATTGCAAAACGGCTGCGCCATTGAAACCGGTTTGGTGCGTGCCGCGTCTATGCCTTCGTCTCCTGCAGCTTTGGTTTTGGTCGCCGTGACTCTAGCCGCTGCCTTGACGAAACATCAGGGAGCTGCTTCAAACTGTCCTCAGTGGCCATCCGCAATAAATAATTTTACTAGCACTTCTATGAGCAAGAAGCACCGATCCGGAGGAGGCGTTGTCTATTCGACCGCTCACGGCCGCATGTGTCCGTCGTGCAACAACCCGATCAACCAGTGTAACTGCTCGAAACGATCGTCTGCACCAAAGGGTGATGGGATTGTCCGCGTTGGCCGCGAAACGAAAGGGCGTAAGGGCAGCGGCGTAACCGTCGTCACCGGCGTTCCTCTTCGCGGCGACCAATTAAAAGACCTGGCCCGCGAATTGAAGTCGATGTGTGGCTCAGGCGGGACGATTAAGAACGGCGTAATCGAGGTTCAAGGTGAACACCGCGACAGGATTGTGAAAGTGCTTGGCGAGCGGGGATACACTGTAAGGAAATCCGGCGGTTAGATCCGGCAGACAAGCGGCTAAGCCCCATGCACGAGGTGCCGCGTTGTGCCGGCACTTACGCGCATTGACATCGCGGTCGGACTACGTCATCCGTTGACGTTGATCGCGACGGTGCACGCCCGGAGACAATTCGCTGCGCATCGCCCGGACGCGACCTGGTAATCAGGTTTTCGGATTCCGGTAAGTATTTCGTCGATACGCATTCGACTTCGACGATTCCGCGGGTGCGCGAACGATCAGCCGACTTTCTCGGCAATACACTCGATCTCGACCATTGCATCCATCGGGTTCTGCTTGACCGCAATCGTAGTGCGGGCGGGTCGATGGTCGCCAAAAGCGTTTGCATACGCGGCGTTCATTCCTTTAAAGTCGCCCATGTCGCGCAGGTAGACGTTGGTTTTCACGACATTCTGAAGCGTGAGCCCGAGACCATCCAATACGGTCGCAATATTCGAAAACACCTGATCGGTCTGCTCAGAGATTGTCCCGTCGATTAACTCCATTGTGTTTGGATCGAGCGGCGTTTGCCCAGACAGAAAAACGAGACTACCTGTCTCTACCGCGTGGCAATAAGGCCCAATTGCTGCCGGTGCACCTTCAACGATATGATTCTTCATAGTGATTCTTCAAAATGATTCTGAAAGGTCGGATTTGGGGTGTGAGCGCTTTTCCGAAAGAATAATGGCGTCACAATACCAACGGGGTGACGTGATTTCGGCGTCTTGCGGATGTGAGGCAGCCATTTACAAACGTCTTCGTGTAACGATTCAGTCGCCGAGACGGAAGGACGCCAAAGATACATTGAATCACGATACCGTCGTGAGTATCATACAACCTATCTCATTCCCTTTTAGACGAATCAACTACGAATGCCGACCCCCCATTTTCGCCGAATCCGAGAGTTTATGCAAAAGGCCGGTCAGGACACGCCGACATCCGTTACAATTCCGGATGATGCCACCCGGATTCTGCGCGCAAAGCTTATTCTCGAAGAAGCGCTGGAAACGGTCACTGCCCTCGGTGTAACAGCAACCGTCCTCAACGAGGATCGCAAACTTAAACGGGAGAGCGAGCTTTCCTTCGAGATCACCGACGAGGCTGATCTTGAAGAGATTGTCGATGGTTGTGCAGATATATCAGTAGTGACAATGGGCACGCTGATCGCGTTTGGTGTGGACGACGAACCCGTGCTGGAAGAGGTCGACAAAGCGAATCTTCGGAAATTTTCGGAAGGTTCGTATCGTCGCGAAGATGGCAAATGGATGAAGCCTCCCGGTTGGACAAAACCTGATATTCTTGGCGTTGTTGACCGCCAAGATGCACTCGTCGATGCTCCGTGAGTAGCAGTACTCTGACAGACAAACTCCCGCCCAAACTCCCACACAAACTCCGAGACATTTGCGACGAAACAATCTGTTGGTCGCGATCTCTGCGAGTGTCTGACTCAACGTTGGCGGCCAAGACCGATGTCAACTCCGGAGCCCCGTTTTGGCTGAACGAAGGCCGCAGTTGGCCTCACCGCCACCTCACGATAGCGCTCAACCCTCCATTCGTCGAAAAGTGGCGCAATGTGCCCACGCGCCTGACGGAATTCACTAAATATCGCTTAAGTAGGGCGCCCACGATAGCCGATGCCCCTACTGTAGGATGGTCCTTTAGTGACCTGTAATCGATCGAGCCACCGGTTTTAACGATTTTCGACTCAGCTAAGAAGTTTGCTGGCAACCAGAAAATCTCCGTAAGCTGGCCCAGCAAAAGCCGGAGAGCGCCTGTACTGTTGTGTGGGCGTTCTCTTTTTGTGCCTTTTGGTCACTGGAGATGAGCCGGCTTGACAGTTGTAAATTGACCCAGCGGGTCGTCGGCCGATGGCTGGCACTGCACGAGCACCGTGGCTGCCATCATCCCCAATATGCCGCTACTTTGCTCCGGCTTTCCTGTATCCGCTGCCGTACCGAATCAACCGCCGCTCGGCCAGGATAGCCATCGATCTTGTAGCCAGTTTGGCCGGCAACAGCTCGCTCATCCGACCAACCCGTTTTGTTGGCGGCTGCCTCGCGATAAGCTGTACGGAAAGGTATCCCCTTCTTTACCAACTTCATTGCGTAAGCGGTTGCGTACAATTCATCGGTGCAGGCTTTCTTCATGTTCTCCGTCTGGAATTGCACAACGGGCAACACCGTGTTCATCGCCTGCAACATGGAACGCAACACAAAGCAACTACGCATAACAGACTCTTTGGTAAGCTGCAGGTCACGATGATAGCCGGACGTCAGGTTCGCTGAGGAAGTCATCAACAGTGACATTTCAGCAACCAATCTGTGATAATTTGCGCGGATCAACTCAAAAACATCCGGATTCCTTTTCTGCGGCATGATGCTGCTGCCAGTCGAATATTCAACCGGCAATTCGACGAACCGAAATTCCGCACTACTGAAGAGCACGAGGTCGGAAGCCATCCGATTTAGTGATGCTCCAACCTGAAGCAACGCATGGACCACAGCCATTTCGATCTTTCCGCGGGAAAGTTGGACAGCCGTCACATTTTCCTGGACCGATGCAAACCCAAGCTCTTCAGCAACCTGTTCGCGCGGGAGCACTAAGTACGGGACTCCGTAGCCAGCCGCACTCCCGAGTGGCGAACGGTTAACCGCAGCGATCGCACTGTGCAGATGAGTAAGGTCTTCGGTCACGACTTCCGCATAACCCATGCCCCACAGACCAAGTGTCGACGGCATTGCCCGTTGCATGTGCGTATAGCCGGGAAGTTCGGCCTTTTCAAACTGAACGCCGATCTCTGTCGTCATGTCGCCCAGTGTGCAGACCTGATCAACCGTGTCGTACAACACGTCGCGCAAGAACAACCGTAACGCCGCAACAACCTGATCGTTACGCGACCGACCGGTATGCACCTTTCGACCAACATCACCTGCAACTTCGGTGAGAAACCGTTCGATGACCGTGTGGCAGTCTTCGTCTTCTGGCCGGATCAAAACCTGACCGTCCTCAATTGCATGATCCAGCTTGTCAATCGCCGCCAGCAACGTCGACAATTCCTCATCCAACAATATGCCCGCTACATGCAAACCGTTTGCGTGGGCGCGCGTCGCACGTGCGTCGTAGGCCAACAGATAAGCATCCCATTCGTAGTCGTTTCCGACCGTAAAAGACATCATCCAGTCAGCGGGCACTGAACGTTTGCTCTCAATATTCTCCAGCGTTGATCCAGTAGCCTTTTGCGAGGCAGCTGATGACGGGTCTTTCTCCCAGATCGGACCGAGACCGGCCTCGCGCGCATGGTTGTCCTGCGGATATTCTGGTTCCATAACTGACTTCCTGCCCGACTAATTTGTCGGAGATATTGGGTGACAGATCATCATCAATAAACAATTGGTTGCAGCAGGCTGATTCCGCCGCTACCCGCGATCCCGACACGTGTGTGGTGGTGTGTACTCCGTACTCGTCCGATCAGACCACTTAGTTTAGCGCAAAATAGCCTTTTATGATCTCTCGATATACCTGCACTGCATCTTCGACCTCGGAAACGAGAATCGATTCGTCACCGGTATGCGACAAATTACTGTCTCCTGGGCCGAGTTTTACACACGGCAGGTCGTGTAGATAGATCCAGTCCGACATCGTCGGCGAACCAAACGGCTCCGAATTGTGTCCCAGTTTTTGCGCAGCCCCGCAAGCGGCAGTAACGACTCGCGAATCGGATCCAGTCGATACAGGGTGGAAGCGATCGCTGTGAATATGCACGTCGCCATCCAGACTCTCGCGTACCAGGTCGATGAGTTCAGGGTGCGAGTACACCGGTGTCGAGCGAATATCAACCCAAAACTTGCACAAATCAGGAACTACGTTCCGGGCAATGCCACCCTCGATAACGGTGACCGTCGCTGTTACGGGGCCGAGGTATGGATCAATTTTTCCGAACGTCATGTCGGCAATTCGCTGAATGTCCGATGCCGCGAGTTCAATCGCATTTTGCCCCTCCCCCGGCCGGGCCGCGTGTGCCGACTTACCATGGGCCTCAACCCGCAAAATCAGAAGTCCCTTCTGCGCTACACAAGGCTGTAGATGGGTTGGTTCACCAACAACCGCTGCATGAATTTCAGGCAGGTGCGGACGGGTATCCTGCAGACCGTTATACCCGCCGCCCATTTCCTCACACGTTGTTAGTGCAACCACAACCCTCCCGGAAGCTGGCGTCCAGCCTTCAGCGGCAAGTGACAAGACCGACGCAACCATGGCTGCCCCGCTCGCCTTCGCGTCAACCGCCCCGCGACCGTAAAGTCGTCCGTTATTGATTACGGGCGTAAACGGATCAAACGGATGATTCGACGACGCCGGCACCACATCAAGATGTGAGTTCAATAAAAGACCGTCTTCTCCGTCCCCGAGTTCAAACCAAACGTTGTCTCCGTGCCGATGGCAGATGAGCCCCGCGGACTCAACGGTACGCTGAACACAATCCGCAGCGGCAGTTTCCTCGTGACTGAGTGACGGAATCGCAACCAGGGACTCCAATAATCGAACCGGATCTATCGACATAGGACCTCTTCGCAGCTACAGTGGATTAACGGTAACGTCAGCTGTTACGCGAGTCGCCCGTGACCTGCTGTTGAGGTCATCATAACCGACGATAAAGATTTCTGCGGATGTTCTCGCAGCCGCCGCCAAGGCCACCTCAACCTTGGTGCGCATCCCAGCGTTGATCCATCCCTCACTTACACCGGCCTGAACGGTCGCCGTTGTGCAGTGAGCAAGGACGCTGGCTTCATCCGCCACATCCCGACGAACGCCGCCAGAATCCGTGACAAACAAAAGTGCTTTGGCGTGTATTGCAGCAGCAACTTCAGACGCGACAGTGTCTGCATTTACATTATATATCAGACCATCAATGTCGACGCCGAGTGGCGCGACAACCGGCACGTGGCCTGCTTCAAACAAGCTGATCAGTAGTTCAGGACGATACGCTTCAACGTCGCCAACCCAACCGAAGTCAACCTCTTCACCATCGATCGTTTTTGGAGGGCGACGATGGACAAGCAGCGACGCACCGTCAACACCGGTAAGTCCCACGGTCGAGACGCCCCTGGCCTTTCCTGCCGCAACCAGTTCGATATTGGCTATTCCAAACGCTGCCTTTACAACTTCGAGATCGATATCCGTCGTGATCCGCCGACCGTGGATCATTCGCGGTTCGTGACCCAGGCGACGAGCGAGCTCAGTTGCCTGGGCTCCTCCACCGTGAACAACAACGACGGAGTGATCATGCTGCAATTCATGAACCTGCTCCCAAATTGCTCGAACACATTCCGGACGCTCGAGCAACGCACCGCCAACCTTGATCACAACTACATTGGAAGCTGGTATAAAGAATGTGTTATTAGTTACAACAACAGTA
>CBDTVC010000052.1:0-9684 GCA_965363925.1 uncultured bacterium
GAAGCATTTGACTCCCTGAAGCTGATACGGACGGTTGAACCAGTCAGCTCCGAGGTAGATCGCTACTCCGATGTCTTTAACGAATGGCAGTCGCGATTGCCGCGTTAGCACTAAGTACGCCCCTTCAAACACGTGTTAGATTCAACTTTTACGGTGAGATAGATGCCAACAGGCAAGCAATATTTTGCAGATGTTCCGACAATCAAGTTCGAAGGTCCAGAATCCGACAATCCACTTGCACTGCGGTACTACGATCCAGAGCGAGTCGTCGCAGGCAAGAAGCTGAAAGACCATTTCAGGTTTGCCTGTGCTTACTGGCATTCGTTTGTAAATACGGGCGCTGATCCGTTCGGTCCCGGCACTCGCGTGTATCCCTGGGATGCGGCTGCCGATCCCATCGAACGAGCCCGTGACAAAATGGATGCAGCGTTCGAGTTTATGACCAAGCTCGGCCTGGAGTACTACTGCTTTCACGACTTTGATCTCGTCGACGAAGGCGATTCACTTACAGAGTCAGCGAGGCGACTCGACGCCATTACGGATTACGCACTGCAGAAGATGAGCGACACCGGAATCAAAGCACTCTGGGGTACGGCCAACCTGTTTAGTAATCCGCGCTACATGAATGGTGCCTCTACAAATCCCGATTTCTCCGTCGTGGCCTACGCCGGTGCCCAGATCAAGAACGCACTGGATGCAACGATAAAGCTGAGCGGTGAGAACTACGTCTTCTGGGGAGGTCGTGAGGGTTATATGTCGCTGCTCAACACCGACATGAAACGCGAACAGGAACACATGGCCCGTTTCCTGGGTGCCGCCCGCGACTACGCTCGGTCGCAGGGGTTTGACGGGACATTTTTCATTGAACCAAAACCATGTGAGCCAAGCAAACATCAGTACGACTACGATGCCGCAACCGTGATCGGGTTCTTAAACCGGTATGGCTTGGCGGATGATTTCAAGCTGAACATTGAAGTGAATCACGCAACCTTGTCGGGGCATACGTTCGACCACGAGCTACAGACGGCCGCTGATGCGGGAATGCTTGGCAGCATCGACGCCAACAGAGGTGATGCTCAAAACGGTTGGGATACCGATCAATTCCCGAACAACCTCTACGAGATGACCGAAGCGATGCTCGTGTTTTTACGCGCTGGAGGCATGCAGGGAGGCGGCGTGAACTTCGATGCCAAACTACGCAGGAACTCAACGGATCTCGTTGACCTTCTATATGCGCACGTTGGCGGAATGGATCTGTTTGCCCGATCTCTAATTGTTGCCGACAAGCTCATGCAGCATTCTGACATCGAAGCGCGACGACAAAAACGCTATGCGTCGTTTGATTCCGGGAACGGACGAAAGTTCGAAAACGGTGAACTTAGTCTTGCGGACCTACACTCAATAGCAGGTGGTGCCAGCGAACCGTCGCTGACAAGTGGACGTCAGGAACTGTTTGAGAATCTGATTAATCGATACATCTAGGCATGACTAACAGGCAGCGTTAGTTCAACCATCGTCCCATCGCCTTCGACCGATTCAATTGCGAGTCGGCCACCGTGTCGTTCAGCAACCGCTTGAACAAACGACAAGCCCAGCCCATGTCCCGGGACTTCCGCCACGTCTCTTGCCCGAAAGAAGCGTTCGGTGATTCTCGGGAGGTCATCGGAACGAATACCTATACCACCGTCCTGAACTCGTACCGTCACATGATCGTCATCGCGGTATCCGTTTACTGAGACGACGCCGCCGTCCGAGTACTTGACGGCATTCTCCAGGATGTTTCGGATCCCCTGGCGAATCAACGCTGGCTCGGAGGTCTCGACCTGCAATCCGTCCGGACAATCGTACTCAATTTCTACGCCCTGCAACATGGCCGAATCAACCAAGCGATTCACCTCATCTGCTACGGCATCTGCAAGGTCCAAATCGATCTTCTCGCCACCCGCATCCGACTCATCCAACCTGGCCAAATCCAATAACGCACGCACAAGAAGCACCATTGAATCAACTTCCTCATTTAGAGTTTGCAGGGTCTTCTTGTACGTGTCGGCATCGCGTTCCCTACGAAGCGCGACATCAATGTGGCCCTTCAGGATTGCTAGCGGTGTTTGGAGTTCGTGGGCCGCGTCAGACGTAAATCGGCGAACTTCCTCAAAAGAGGCGTCGATTCTTGCAAGCGCCTGATTGATGGTTGACGCTAACTGAGCCGTTTCTAGATCCGCATCGTCAGGGATAGAAATCGCTTTAGCCAGCCGATCCGGCTGCAACGCTGCAGTCGCCTTCGTGAGCGACTCCAGTGGCCGTAAGACACGACGACTTGACGCGTACAGGAGCGAGATCAGGAGCAGTAGAACCACGGCATAACCGGCGCCAAGCCCAATGCCCAGGTTTCGAATGGCAGCCTCCTGGCCCAAATCAAATCGTGCAACTTGAACGGCACCCAGCACAGCATCCGGAGAAGTGGTGTCGTTACTGCGGATGGGCACGACAAGCGCGTAAAGCCTTTCCTCACCAACTGAGAACCGCACCGGCCGTCGAGCAATGGTCGCCGTTTCGGCGACGGGCTGTGCGAGTAGTCGGGAAGGATACGGTGCATCCAACGCGAGCACATTTTCGCTTGACCGAACGATCCGACCATCTGCCCCGAAGACCTGAAGAAAGAATGGATCAATTCGCTCATCAGCAAATCGATGATGCGGCTCGCCCCAATCGTATGAATCCGTTTCTCCGATTCCCCGTTCGGAGATTAATTGGGCGATGTGTGCCGCCTCCGCTCGGAGTGGAACCAAAAGCTGATGGTTTGTCCACAGAACCGCGGCAAGCCACAACAGCATACTCACGATTGCCATCGCAATCGCCAGTGTCACGCCAAGCCGGGTCGTGAGAATCCGCTGAAAGGATCGTCTGCCGCTGAGTTCCGTCACAAAGTATCCGCGAGGAATGAAAAGTTGATGATATAGTTCAGGCCGATAATTGTCGTAGCAATTCTCAGAGTAGGCTGGCTCGACGAGAAAGCATACGCCTACCGCTAACAGCCTTCAGCTATCCGTCTGCAGGGACGTATCGGTAACCGACCCCGCGCACGGACTCCAGCTTTTTCACCATCCCGACGGCAGCAAGTTTCTTGCGGAGGTATCCGACATAAACGTCAACGACATTCGGAATGGCATCAGCATCCGTCCCCCAGATCGCGCCGAGAATATCGTCGCGGTGTACGGCTTGGCCGCGACGCGAGATGAAATACGCCAACAAATCAAATTCAGTTGGGCTCAGCTTCACTGGCTGTTGATTAACAAGGCACTCCCTGGCATCAACATCCATTTCTAGCGCACCGTCAACTAGCACGTGTGCGCTTGGCCCTAAGCGTGCCCGACGCAGTAGTGCGTGGACTCGCGCAACCAGCTCATCAAACGCGAAGGGTTTTGACAGATAGTCATCTGCTCCTGCCTCCAGACCGGCGACTCGATCTTTAATGGCGTCGAGGGCGGTCAGCATTAAGATTGGTAGCGCTGGAAAACTACGCCGAAGCTGCTTGCAGACTTCAACTCCGAACACGTCGGGCAGTCGCAAATCTAACAGAACAATATCCGGTTGTGTGTCCGCTGCATTTGATATCCCCTGCGCTCCGGTTTTGGCCCACTGCACCTGGTATCCTTCCTCTTCCAGCCCACGCTGGACAAAATCAGCAACCTTCCGATCATCTTCGATCAAAAGAATCCGCTGGTTTGTGTGTTGAGTTCGAGACATCGTATGCAACTGTTCCAGTCCGATGAGCAACGCGCCACCCAGACGACGGCTTCCGGTTAACAATTGACGTTCAGTTAATTACAAGCCAAGCTGTGCCGACAAACCCACGCCAGTGATTCGTTCCAGTTCAATCGTCTGTCTGTAGAGATCGCGGAGTGCTGCAAGATACCGTTGACGCGAAGCAAGAACGCTTTTCCTGGCGTCCAATACCGCAATAAGTGATACTTCTCCAAGTTCGTACCCGCGCAACGTGAGCCGAAGTAATTCGTTGGCGACAGCAATCGACTCTTCATCAAGACGTTTGACGTTGCGAACCGCGGTCTGATACAGCGCCCACGCCGAATCAGCCTCAGCAGCGATCTGCACGGCAACGGCCCGCTCAACTGCAACTCGCTGCTGCAATAACCCGCGTGCCTCGCTGACTTTACCACGTGAGGCCGGCAAAAAGGGGATACGAAAGCGCAGCCCGACCTGGAAGCCGTACGCTTTGTATCCTTGGCCGAAATCCTGGCGGAATACATCAGCAACAACATCAGGTAATTGAGCTGCCTGCGACTCGGAAACCCCGAATCGGGCGGCGTTGGCCATCTCTCTCGCAGCAACCAGCGCAGGTGCTTCCGACATCAAGCCAAACAGTGCAATGCTGTCGACAGTAACCTGCGTAAGCGCAAGCTCGCCCGGTAGCTGAATGGGAGGGGCGCTAGATCCCTTATCAAGACCGACGGATCTGTAGACGCCAACTTGACTGACCAAAACAACACCCTCCGCTTCGGCATGCGACGCCTCAGCATCGGTAAGCTCCAGCCGGGCACGTAATACATCGACTCGAGCGGCTTCACCAGCCTCTTCTCTGCGAGACGTCGTGACCGCCAAAGACCGCGCCAAATCGACGGCAATACTGCGTAAGTCGATCACCGCGTTTGCATACATCAAGTCCACGAAGGCGTGCCGTACGTTCGCAGCGACTCGGCGCTGCTCAACCCGCTTTTCCTCAACGGTGGCCACGCGCTGAGTGGCTAGCCTTTTTCGAGCGTAGACTGTTGCAAGCGGAGAGAGCAGCGAGCCTCCAGCAATCATCCGCTGCTCATTGAAAGCGCCCGCATCAATTCCTTCTCGCTCAAACGAAACGGACAACGGCCCAAATGGAGTCTCCTGCATCCGCTGTCCCGATATAACGCTGACTTGCCCGTCATACCATTGCAACATCGGGTTGGTTGAAAGCGCGAGTTCCATTGCAGCTTGCAGTGTAAGGGAATCAGCTTCGACCCCGAACGAAACGCCCGTACTTGTCGACAACGGGTTGGTCGCCGAATGCGCCGCTGACCGAGCGGAAGACTCGATCGCTTGATCTTGCTCTGACTCACGAGACAACAAGCCTTCCGTCGTCGACTGCGCGATCGCCAGTTCGGTTAACCCTGCGCCTGATACAACAAGCGTCAGCACGAACGCAGCAACAGATCCACGTACGACGCTTCGCAATACAGATTTCAGCAACACTCTCAT
This sequence comes from uncultured bacterium, assembly GCA_965363925.1. Taxonomy (GTDB): domain Bacteria; phylum Bacteroidota; class Rhodothermia; order Rhodothermales; family JABDKH01; genus JAGQWL01. Next base: position 5,251 of record CBDTVC010000052.1, read on the forward strand.
GCCAGTCCCTCCTCCGCTTTTGGCCGCGGATCCAACAATTCGTCAACTTCTGGATCACGATCTTTTGTCGGATCTTTCGGAACGTGATCGTCTCGCTCAATCCACGCGTACACTACCGGAAGAACGAGCAGGGTCAGAAACGTTGCAGAGATCAGGCCACCAATTACTACCGTGGCCAGTGGTCGCTGGACTTCGCTACCGGGCCCTGTGTTGAATGCCATGGGCACAAAGCCGAGACTTGCCACAAGAGCGGTCATAAGCACGGGTCTCAAGCGGTCTGCTGAACCGTGAATAACTGCTTCACGAACCGTCCACCCTTCGCGTCGCAAATGGTTCAGGTGTTCGATCAACACAATGCCATTGAGCACCGCAACGCCGAAGAGCGCCACGAACCCGATACTGGCCGACACGCTGAGATATAGTCCACGTGACCACAACAGCAACACACCACCGGACAAGGCTAGCGGCAGGTTCAGGAACACCAGCAACGCGTAACGTGCTTCGCCGAACATGAGATAAAGCAACCCGAAAATGATCGCGAGTGCTATCGGCACGACAACCATGAGGTGACGTGTCGCTCGCTGCTGATCTTCAAAAGACCCGCCGTACTCAATAAAAACGCCGGCAGGGATACTCACCTTATCGTTTAGTGCTTCGCGCAGGTTCTCGACGTACGTTCCGATATCAATGCCATCGAGGTTGATGCCGACAATTACTCGGCGCCAACCGTTTTCGCGGGCAACTTCACGTGGACCTTCTTCAGCGACAATCGAGGCTACTTGCGACAGAGGCACCGTTGCTCCATCCGGCAAGCTGACGGGTATTGCCAGTATCGAAGCAAAGTCGGAGCGGATACTCTCTGGATACCGAACAACAATATCGTATCGACGCTGACCTTCGTAAACCTGGCTGACCGCTTGGCCACCGATTCCGGCCTCGATCACTCGCTGTACATCGGCAACGTTTAGTCCTGCGGCGGCAACCGCAACCCGATCAACATCTATCGTGATATAGGGCTGACCAACGGTCTGTTCGACAAAGAAGTTGCCGGTGCCGGGTAGGCTCGGCAGAACACCGGCGACTGCCTCACCCACTTGACCAATGGTGTCGAGGTCTTCACCAAAGATCTTCACGGCCAGGTCACTTTTAACACCGCTTGTCAACTCATCGACGCGCATCGCGATCGGCTGCGTAAAGTTGTAGGCAAGGCCCGGTTCAGTTTGTAATAGTGGCTCGATCTCAGCTGCGATGTCAACCTTTCTCATGCCTGAACGCCATTCAGATCGTGGCTTCAATAACACCCACACATCGGATTGGTGAACACCCATCCAGTCATTGGCGAGGTCTGAACGGCCTGTCTTCGGTACAACCGTTTCGACTTCGGGAATGCGCCGCATGATTTCGCCAGCAAGCCAGTTTGCATTCTCAACGCTCTCGGCCAATGTCACGCTTGGCATCCGGACCTGCTCGACAAGAATACTTCCCTCGTCAAGTTCAGGAAGAAATTCGGACCCCATCCTACTCATTACCACCAGCGAAAAAACAAACACTGCCAACGCAGTCACAATGATCAAGGTCCGTTTCTCAAGGTGTCGATCCAACCCTGCCTTGTACCGAGGCTTCAACCAATCCATTAACCGAGAACGCCTCGCCTTGACGCCCTTCCTGAAAACGATCGATGCAACCGCTGGAACGTACACAAGCGCGAGAAGCAGCGAGCCGAATACGGCCGCAGCGACCGTAATGGCCATGGGGCGAAACAGGATGCCTTCGATGCCGCTGAACGTCGCGATTGGGACGTACACCATCAGAATAATCAGGACACCAAAAAAGATAGGCCGTGCGACCTCGGTTGCGGCACTTCGGATGACGTGCATCCGCTTCTCGGCGGATACCTCGCCCTCAGCGGCGTGCGTCCGCAATCGACCGACGATGTTTTCTACCATCACAACGGCGCCGTCCACAACCATCCCGAAGTCAATCGCGCCAAGACTCATCAGGTTTGCGGCAATACCAAACTCCCGCATTCCGATAAAAGCGAACAACATTGAAAGAGGAATTACGCTCGCGACAATAAGCGCTCCGGTAATTTCACCAAGCAAGAGAAGTAAGACAGCGATAACAAGGAAGCCACCAACAACCAGGTTTTCCTCGATGGTCTTGGTCGTTCGTTCGATCAGATCACTCTGATCATAGAACTTTGCTACCTGTACACCGGATGGCAAGCCTTCGTTAATCTCAATCACTTTTTCCTCGACGGCCGCAATGACTTCACGTCCGTTCCCACCTCGCAGCATCATCACAATACCCGTAACGACCTCACCCCGTCCGTCCTTCGTGACGGCGCCCTGGCGAAGGCCTTTACCAATCTGCACATCCGCCACGTCGCGGATATAGACCGGCCTCGTCCCGTTCCTGCCGACTACAATGCCGCGGAGATCATCCACGTTGCCCAGTAATGCGGTACCGCGGACGATGTACTGCTCACGATTGTGTTCGAGAAAGTTGCCACCAGCGACACCGTTGTTCTCTGGAATGGCATCCATTATCTCACTTAGAGAGATGCCCAACAATCGCATCCTGGCCGGATCGGGCAATACTTCGTACTGCTTTACAAAGCCGCCAAAGCTCGTGATTTCCGTCACCCCTTGAACAGTCTTGAGCTGTGGAGCAACAAGCCAGTCGTGGATGGACCGGAGCTCCGTAAGCGAATGACCGGCACCCTCAACGGTGTACTGATAGATTTCACCGAGGGCCGTTGAGATGGGTCCAAGTTGCGGCAAATCAACGCCGTCAGGAAGGTCACCGGCCACACTTTGGACGCGCTGCGCGACCAGCTGTCGAGCGAAGTAGATGTCCGATCCTTCTTCAAATTCAACAGTCACAGCGCTTAATCCGAATTGACTGATTGATCGGACCTCCGAAACCCCGGGAAGTCCGTTCATCACGGTCTCAATCGGAAAACTCACAAGCCGTTCTACGTCGTACGGCGAGTATCGCCCCGCTTTCGTAATGACGAGTACCTGTACGGGCGTAACGTCGGGCAGCGAGTTGATCGGGAGTTGAAGCAACGATGCAACGCCGCCTACGGCGATCAGCGCGGTCAGAGAAAGTGCTACAAACCTACGGCGGATGCTAAAGTCAATTAGTCGTTCAAGCATCGGCTATTCCTCACCGTACTGTTCGAACCGGGCAAGCGCTTTTAGATCGTACACGTTGCTCACGGCCACCTCATCGCCAGGCTCCAATCCGGCAAGCACCGGAACTGAGTCGGTTCGCGCTGGCCCCAGAGTCAGCGTTCGCTGCTGAAATGTTTCAGGTCCAGTCTTTACAAACGCGACCGCCGCGTCGCCGTTGTAGCTCAACGCGTCGATTGGTAGCAATAGTGCTGTTTGATTGCCCTGCGTCTCGATACTGAGGCGCACAGGTTGACCGGGGCGCAATCCGCCGGGTTTGGTGCGGATGTTTACAATTACGGCTCTGGACTCCGAATCAACAGCCGGTGATACGCTGGTGACAGTTGCAGAGATCGAAATCGAATTGGCCGTCCCTGAGCCACCAGACGTGGGCGTAATACTGACCCGGTCCCCTGGTTTGATTTGCAGAGCCTGTTCCGGAGAAGCAAGTCCACGAACGAGAACCTCTGCCGAACCGACAACGGTAAGCATCTCATCGTACGCGGCCACCGCCTGTCCCAGGTCGATTCCGTGTCGATCTACGAGTCCGCCTATCGGTGTTGTCACGGGTAGCAGCGGACGATCTGAAGCAGCAAGCTCAGTGGCCGACTTGTCCGAAATACCGAGCGCTGTAAGTCTTGCCCGAGCGGCGCGGTGCACGGCTTCGGCCTGCGTCAACTCAGCCTCGGCTGCCAGCAAACGCGCACGCGGAGAGATCCCTTCGTCCACCAGCTGCTTATAGCGCGTCGTCGTGCTGCGATTCAGATCAACCCGTGCTTTCGCCTCAACGACAGCACCAACGATCGATGCAAATTCAAGGCTTTCGATGTACGCGACCACCTGCCCTCTTCGAACCGGCTCACCTTCGTGTACTGTGATTCGGGCAACGCGACCGCTGATCGGTGCACTGACGACTGCAAATGCGTCGGGTGATGGTACAACGTCGCCGGCCATGCTCAGGACGATCGGAGCATTAGACGGCTGAACGGTGACAATCTTGACGTCGAGTTCTTTCACCTGGTCAGGCGAAAGTACCACTTGAACAATATCCGCCTCTCCAGACAGTGACGGAGGCGAACCGACGGGTTGCGGTGGTGGTGGCTCGTAGCTTCCGCCGCATCCGGCAAAGACAATCGAGAGGATTCCGAGCAATCCTACAAGTAGGACCGTGGCCGACAGGGCGGCCGATCGCATTCTCATCAGACAACGTATCGAAGATTTTGGGGTCGATCCCTAAGGTCGGATTTCGGAACGGAGT
>CBDTVC010000053.1:0-9612 GCA_965363925.1 uncultured bacterium
AAGAGTCGTATATTTGTTGTTCTGTCGAAAAATCAGAATCATAATCGAGAAAGGCCGGCATCATGCCTATGCGCCTATTCGGATATACTTTTCGGCGTTGCTCCTGTATTGATGTTCTGCGGTAGTGAACTTAACTACCCATTTTGAGATAATTTTGAATTGTGCCTCGCTAGAGGCGGTGATGTCATGAAACGTACCTATCAACCGAGTCGTCGTAAACGCGCCAACAAGCATGGTTTTCGATCTCGAATGGCCTCCAAAGACGGTCGAAAGCTCCTTGCGCGGCGTCGCGCAAAAGGTCGGAAGGCCCTGACGGTTTCTGATAACAAGCCAGGCAAGTAGGCTGGTTGTTCCGTTTGGTAAATCCGAACGGTTTCTGGCTGGTCTCGCCCTCTGATTTTGACGCTATCGCGGTTTCCCCACGAATATCGACTCAAACATCGGCGACTAATAGCCGCTTTGTTTGCAAAGTCTGATAGCCGTCGCACCGATTCTAGGGCATCCAAGGCTCGGAGATCGGCAGAAGGTCGGCAGATTTCGTCTATTCCTGCCACAGGGTTCGCCCAAGGCAGCCGAATACCCGCTATTTCCGCTTCGTTGCACCGTGAGAAACAATCGTCGCAGGTAGGTACGGAACGGACGCGAACAATTGCACAGGGCGTCGTGCGCGTTCTTTATCGTTTTACCGATCGTGAATCTTCCGGAAGTAGCGTCCCGTATCAGGTTGCGTTCGCTGTTCCCAAGCGCGTCAGAAAAGCGGTTGACCGCAACCGCCTCAAGCGTCTGCTCCGTGTGGCGTTTCAGCAGATTAAGCCTGCCTTTGATGCATTACGGATCCCCGAGGATCAGTTCTTGAGCTTCATGATCCTGTTTCGCGGCGACGGCCGATCGGTCGAGAAGCAGGTCGTAATCGACTCCATGAGGGCCTTTGAGTCGTTGATTCGCCAGGTGAAAAGCAACTTCGAACCTTCCGGGTCAGCGGTAGACCTTAGTACCAAACAATCTTAACCCGTCGGGGAACGACAACCCTGCGCTCCCGTTTTCCAAAGCGCAGAATTCCTTCCTCGCCACAGCACGGCATCCCAATTGGATCGCAACGTAGTAACTGCAACGGTTCTGATCGGCCTCATCATGATGGTGTGGTTGTTCTGGCTTGCGCCCCAGGATCAGCCACCACCAGCCAACACCACGGATTCGGAGCAAATTATCCCGGACGGCGCACCTGTTCAGGAAGCTCAGCCACAAGCTGTTCCGGATCAACCGCTAACGACGGGGCCACGAATTGGCGAACCGTCCCGTCTTCGACCTGTTTCAGATTCCCTTTTTGCGGCGGTTCAATCTGGTGACGCAAAACTCATAACGGTTGAGAATAATCTGTACCGTGCTGTTTTCTCGTCGAAAGGTGCGACGCTGGTATCGCTTGAACTGCTGAAGTTCATGCGTCCCGATCTGGTAACGCCCATTCAACTGGTCGACACGACGAATGCCGGCGCCTTGGCGCTCCAGTTTACCACTCCGACCAATCACGCCGTTGATACGCGGACCCTCTACTTTGAGACATCCGCCCCACAGCTCATAACGGTAGATCGAGAAGACGTTTCCGTACAGTTTACCGCCACAATCGGCGACGGCTCGATTACGCAGCGATATTCGTTCGACCCGGATACATACCAGATCGATCTGGAAATCACTCACAAGAACCCCGAGTTATTCTCAACCAAGGACGGGTATGATCTGCTTTGGGATGGCAAGGTCCCCTTTTCCGAGAACAACCCGAAAGTCGAGTCGCAAAACGCGGGAATCTTTGCGCGGTCTGGCGGCGAAGTTGAGAAGGTCGTTCTCATGCGGGATGAAAACGGGTCCAAGTCTCTCAGTGGTGCTGTGGAGTGGATCGGTGTTAAGAGCCAGTACTTTGCCGCGATCCTAATTCCGGACCAGGAGACCCGTGGTGCTGAGTTGTTTGGCGCACGAGTTGGTGAGCCGGGTGAACTTGGTTACAATTTCCATTTTGAAGGCCTGCTCGACATGGCGTTCCCCGGTGCGGAGCCGGAACACTACCGGCTCTACTTAGGGCCGATGGATTACTTCACTCTTGCCTCGTACAAGCTTCACCTGTACGACATGGTTGACTACGGCTGGAAGTGGATTCAATGGATGATCCGTCCGCTGGCCAAGTTTGCCTTCATCCCGCTGTTCCGGTTTATGCATACGTTTATCCCGAGCTACGGGATAGTGATTATTATTTTGGCGCTGCTGATGAAGATTGTTCTTTATCCGCTAACGAAGAAGTCATTCCGAAGCATGGCCAAGATGCGCGACCTCCAGCCGCGCATGGAAGCGATCAAGGAGAAGCATGCAGACAATCCGCAGAAGCAGCAAGAAGCGATGATGCGGATGTATAAGGAGGAAGGGGCAAACCCGTTGGGTGGCTGCCTCCCGATGCTGCTGCAGTATCCCGTCATCATTGCGCTTTGGCGATTTTTGCCGCAGTCGATCGAGATCAGACAGCAGGGATTCCTGTGGGCAAGCGACTTGTCTGCGCCCGACAAAATCTTGCAACTTCCGTTCGACATTCCGTTCTACGGTGACTTCGTCGCTGGCTTTACGTTGTTGATGGGGCTTTCGATGGTTGTGCAGATGAAGGTGCAGATGTCTTCGTCGCCGTCGAACCCGCAGATGAAGATGTTTACTTACCTGATGCCGGTTATGATCTTTGCGATCTTTAACCGTTTTGCGGCGGGCTTGAGCCTGTATTATCTGTGTTACAACATCTTCACGGCTGTCCAGCAGAAGTGGATCAACATGGGTCTTGAAAAGGAGAAGGCGGCAAAGGAAGCGGAGGCTTCAGCTCGACCGGCTTACGCCACGTCCGTCTCAACCAACGGCAGTCCTAAAGGTGGAAAGAAAAAGAAGGCGAAGAAATAGGGCGACGAAGTAGTGTCGGTAGTGAGAGCCCACAATGGCAGCGTCAAATCTTGCATCACGTTCGGGAATGTCAGAGCGTTCTGATACAATCGCTGCAATTGCAACCGCTCGCGGTAAAGCTGCACTTGCAGTTTTGCGGACCAGTGGCACGCATGCAATCGATGTTGCTGACAGTTGCTTCAAAAGCTCCGCGCCTCTCGCAACGGTGGCCGCCAACACGGTTCACTTCGGTTATGTCGTCGGGGCGGATGGTCGGTCAATTGACCAGGTTGTTGCAACGGTGTTTCGTGCTCCTCGATCAGCTACCGGCGAAGACGTTGTCGAGTTTTCCTGTCACGGCGGTGATGTTGCTGCTCGTTTGATACTGGAGCGTCTATTGGAAGCCGGTGCGCGTCTTGCAGAACCCGGTGAGTTTACCCAGCGGGCCTTCCTGAATGGCAAAATTGATTTGGCACAGGCAGAAGCGGTGGCGGATTTAATTCACTCCTCCTCTACCCTCTCACATCGGGTGTCCCTCAACCAGTTGACCGGACGGTACTCCGACCTTCTTAGTTCTTTGCGGACCGAACTGCTTGACGTCGCCGCACTCGTAGAACTCGAACTGGACTTCCCGGAAGAAGATGTTGAGTTTGCGGATCGTAATCGTCTCGTCGAAATCGTGAACCGCGCATCTGAATTATTGTCGGGACTGTTAGCTTCTTACCGAACCGGTGCGCTGGTCCGGGATGGCGTGCGGGTCGTAATTGGTGGCAAGCCGAACGCGGGGAAGTCGACCCTACTGAACGCATTGGTCGGACTTGACCGTGCCATCGTAAGCCCAACGCCCGGGACGACTCGAGACGAAATTGAAGCGCACGCTGAGATCGGTGGAGTCCTCTTCAAGTTCATTGATACGGCGGGTCTGCGTGATACTACAGATGCGATAGAGGCAGAGGGTGTACGCCGTGCCCGCGCGGCTTTGTCGGCCGCTGATCTTGTGCTTTACGTCGTCGACAGCTGTGAGCCACTGGATCGGGAAGAGGTCGCTTACCTCGAAGGCCTTGCTGCTGAGATGCAGGGGTTGCCGCTCCTGTTAGTACTTAACAAGTCTGATCTTGTGGATTTGGAAACGTTGACTTCGCTCGGGGATCTACACTCAACGGAACGCCTTGCACAGAAAACGCTTGCTTTATCCGCCGACCGGGGCCGCAGTGATGCGGCGGAGATTGAGCCACTCGTTAACTGGTTGATCACGTCTGCAGCGGAAGACCTTAGTCGTGCGGACGCATCTCCGATAGTTACAAATCAGAGACACCGACAGCATCTGCAAAACGCACTTGAATCGGTAGTATCGGTTTCGACGGCGATGGATCAGAGGCTAAGCGGTGACATCCTTTCCGTCGATTTGCGACGGGCGTTGTTTGAACTTGGGTCGATTACGGGAGAGATCACGAACGAGGACGTGCTCGGCGCCATCTTTTCACGGTTTTGCATCGGGAAGTAGGGACTTCGTGTGGCTGGCCGACGAAGCTGGCCTTTCGGACGCTACGGTACTCGGCGAACAAGAACTACTGTATCGAAATTCTCTTTCAACAATGCCCAGTGATTTGCATCAGCTGAAGTATATATCGTCGTACGATAGCTCGTGGCCACTTAAATTTGGCGAGATTGCTAGTTTTCTTGGTGACCGCATCCCGCCAGATTGCACCATCCATCACATCGGCTCGACGTCGATTCCCGAAATGCCTTCCAAGCAAATCATTGATGTGAATATCGAGTGCCGCGAGGGGATGATGTCAGCGATCGTTGCGTCTCTTGCGTTGATCGGGTACACGCATGAAGGAGACTTAGGAATTCGGTCGCGAGAAGTATTTAAGCCGAAGTTCGACAGCGAAGCGAATAATCTTCCAGCTCATCATCTTTACGCTTGCGAATCAGGCGCATCTGAGTTGCGCAGACACTTGGCGTTTCGGCATTATTTGATGATACATCCGAAACGCCGGAATTGGTTGGCGGCGCAAAAGATTGGAGCAGATGATGCCGCGCGCTCTCGTTCGGAGTACATCGAAAACAAATCCGCTGCATACGAACTTATTGTGAGCGAGGCTATGGCGTGGGTTGATCTTGAGAAGGGAGCTTAGTCCTCCGCCCCAACTGACTCGACGGGTCCGATCCTCCAAATGGCCGCCAGGGCCAACACTGCCGCCAAAGCGAGAATGCCGGGGGCCAACAGCGGACTCGCGCCGAAGAACGCGTCCCACAAATGTGTGCTGATCGAAGCGGATGCGTTAACCTCCGCCTCAAGTTCATAGTTTGCTGCAAGGTGCTTATATCCGCCCACAATACTTGCGGCAATAGCAATCCAGGACGCTACCCGCAAGAACCGGAAGGATCGCCGTCCGGGTAATCGCAAGACCGCCGTTGCGGCGGCGACACCCAGAACGCTAACCACAAAGGGAACATATTGAACCCAGTCGCCGGTGTGTTCGGCGAGGAGTAATTCAACAATACTCCCCGCCCACACAAAGCCTGCGACGTACAACAGGAATCGTCTTAAGCGATGCTCTGTCGTGTCTCCGTTTCCGGCTAGTCTTTTAATGTCGATTTCAGGCGCCATCGGACGGTCCCAAACGCCTACTCTTCCATGAGGTACGTAGCTGCCAGCAACAGTTGTTCTGGCTTGACGAAAGGAGTAAGCGCCTCCATAAAGGCCTCCTTGGTAGGGAAGGGTTTTAGCAAGTCCAGCTCGTCAACCACTGATTGGTCGATGCCGGGAATTTGCATCATTGTTTCGGCGTCGCTGTTGTTTGGGTCAGCCGGTACGTAGAGAAACTTCTCGTATTCAGCAACTTGCGCCTCATCCACGTACTTGCCCATTTCGCGGCGGAACTGGCCAATGCTGTTGTACGGTCGGTATTCCATAAACTCCCGAACCATTCTGTCGCCAACGCCGGGAACGGCTAGGAAGATTTCTTTGCTTGCGGTGTTGAGATTGATCTTTCCCTTGACCTCCATCATCTGTCCGGAGGGAGGGGCGATCTCGACGGATGCCGTCTCAGAAGTCGCTGCAGGTTTTTCTTCTCCGACGCAGCCGACGAAGTTCAGGGTTAGCGCGACAAGGAGAACAGCCGCTGGTTTGGCCATCCGCTTCATGATACTCATTGCAATTCGTGTCTTGTGAAGATGATATTTGCTGGGGGTCTGCGTCGATGGACGCTCGCTTTAAGCGTACGGACAGTCAATCCGTCCGGGTCGGCAGAACATTGATGCCATTATTCCGATTAACGAAAATATAGGCTGAGGCCACGTTCCCGCGTGTGAATCCTGTAAGCGTTGTTTTTGAAATAACGTCCTTTCGTGTTGCGTTAGTGTGTTTGCTTCGACTCGCATACGGCCGGATTGTGCCTTTTTGCGCTCATGGGCTGATTTAGCGGCTTTTAGCGGAAGTCCAGTCACACGAATTCCGGAACCGGCGGAGTCTGCATTCATTCCACTAGGCTAGCTCACCCAAACTGCAGATTCTTGTCCGATTTCTTTACATACGACGTCATTGTTGTAGGCGGAGGCCATGCCGGTTCCGAGGCTGCGGCTGCGGCAGCACGGATGGGTGCCAAAACGTTGCTCGTATCGATGCAACTTCAGGCAATCGGGCAAATGTCATGTAATCCAGCCATCGGCGGAATCGGAAAAGGACAAATCGCACGCGAAATCGACGCTCTAGGTGGTTTGATGGGTTTGGCGACGGACGAATCTGGCATCCAGTTCCGGATGCTCAACCAGCGAAAGGGTCCAGCTGTATGGAGTCCGCGGGCGCAGTGTGATCGGATGATGTATGCCGCGTCGGTGCGTCGGATGCTCGAAGCAATCCCGAACCTGTTTATGCGGGCTGACATGGTTACGGATGTCATTGTCGAGTCGGGTAGGGTAACCGGTGTCAAAACTCAGCTAGGTCAATCCTTTAAGGCGCGATCTGTGATTCTGACAAGCGGCACGTTTATGAACGGGCTCATCCATATCGGGAATCGTAACTTCGGTGGCGGTCGAATGGGCGAGCGCGCTTCGACGGGCTTGACTGGTTGCTTGCACGAACTCGGGTTTGAAAGCGGTCGACTCAAGACCGGTACACCACCTCGTATTGACGGTCGTACGATTGATTACACGAAGATCGAGGAGCAACCGGGTGATCCGAAAGCGAGCCCGTTTTCGTTCCTGACGACTGCCCTGCCTGACAAACAGCTCTCGTGCTGGATCACCTACACGAACGAAGCAGTCCACGACCACTTACGGACGGGGTTTCACGACAGTCCGATGTTTGCGGGTCGCATCAAAGGTGTAGGCCCTCGTTATTGTCCGTCGATCGAAGACAAGATTGATCGGTTTGCCGACAAGGACAGCCACCAACTGTTCCTCGAACCCGAAGGTTGGACGACGGACGAAGTTTACGTCAATGGTTTCTCGACCAGTTTGTCGGAAGAAGTACAGTACGAATCGCTGCGTCGCGTGCCTGGCCTGGAGAATGTTCACATGCTCCGTCCCGGATACGCTATCGAATACGACTACTTCCCGCCTTATCAGGTCCGATATTCCCTCGAGACGAAGAACGTTAACGGTTTGTTCTTTGCTGGGCAGATAAACGGAACCACTGGATACGAAGAGGCGGGTGCGCAGGGTTTGATTGCAGGCATAAATGCAGTGCAATACACCCGTGAGGAAGATCCGTTGATACTGAAGCGGTCGGAAGCCTACATCGGCGTGTTGATTGACGACCTCGTGGCGAAGGGGACTGATGAGCCTTATAGGATGTTTACCTCGCGCGCTGAACATCGGATGCTGCTTCGCCAGGATAATGCAGATCAACGACTAAGCGAATTGGGCCACAAGCTTGGAGCGGTAGATCAGATCCGCTTTGATCGTATGCGTACAAGGCGTGAAGCGATCAAACAAACACGAAAGAATGTTGAGTCGCAGAACTTCCAACCATCCGCAATCAATTCGTATTTGACGTTGAAGGGCACGGCGCCGATCGTACGACCGGAACGTATGTCGAAGGTAGCGCTTCGTCCAGAAGTTGATCTCGCGGATGCGCTTGCGCATGTCGGCGCGACAGATGAAATCGTCATTGGTTTTGACGGTCCGGATGACGTTGCGACGCTCGTTGAAATTGAGCTGAAGTACGCAGGCTATCTAGGGCGTGAAGCGGAGATGGTCGAGAAGATGTCCAAGCTGGAGTCGTGGTCTATTCCTGCGTCGTTTGATTATGCGGAAGTCGACACTATTACGCACGAGGCACGCGAGAAGCTCGCTCGCATTCAACCTCAGAATCTTGGTCAGGCGTCTCGCATTAGCGGCGTTAGTCCCGCTGACCTTTCAATTCTGATGGTGCTGCTTAAACGGCATGGGGGAAAGGCAATTCGGCGAGAGCCAAATACGGTTTAGTGTCTTGCTTTTTCGGTGAACGAATTCTTCCCTTTAGACGGCTTATAATTTGTCAATGTGGCTGGCGGGAGATTTTCAATTGTGTTTTTGTACTAAAAACTTGCAGGCGATCATTTATTGTATTGGACGCCTGCGGAATGTATAGCTTATCAGCAGAGGGGTAGCGGGTGCTACCCCCGGGGGAGCCAGTTGTGGCAACCTCAACTACCATCTGCCCCACCGCGTCGCCTGTTCCATTCTCCGGCGAACTGTTCGAATCTTACCAATGACCGATCCTCTATCAGCCTGTTCTCCCGCTCAGGTTGCCCAACTAAAGCAGTATGTCGAACTCCTTCTCGATATCAACTCGCGCATTAACCTGATCTCGCGAAAAGACACCGAGGATGTCATGGATCGCCATATCCGACATTGTCTTTCTCTCGCGCAACACGACTTTCCCGATGATTCGTCGATCGTTGATTGGGGCACAGGTGGTGGATTGCCTGCCATTCCGCTGGCGATCCGGTTTCCAAACGTGAAAGTCTTTGCGGTTGATTCGATCGGCAAAAAAGCACGCGCCGTCCAGGACATGGCAGCAGCGCTTGAATTGAAGAATCTTTCAGTATTTAGTGGCCGCGCCGAGCTGTGGAAAGGCAAGGTGCACTATTCTGTTTCTCGTGCTACAGCCCCACTCTCCAAATTGTGGGAGTGGCACAAGCGCGTACGCGTCCCGATCGATGTGGCCGATGGTTGTTGGGAGCCTGGTTTGATCTGTTTAAAGGGTGGCGACCTGACTAAAGAAATTACCGAGCTGAAACGGACCGTTCGTCAGCTTGAGATCCGCGAAATATCCTTGGCGGATAGTGCTCCCGGATTCCCGGACAAATCGATTGTGCACGTCGTCAAGATCCAAAACAAGTAGAAAGTAGGCAGGCGGCAGAGCGCGCCGTTCAGCCGGGCAACATTGTTCGGCATTTCGCGTAGCTGACTGCTCACACGACTAAGAATGCTATGAAACTCGCAATACCGTCTGCACTCCTAATTCTGCTTGGCCTTGTTGCCTTTGCTTCTGTCTTTGCCCCGCCAAGTTCGGCTGGAATTGAGACCACGAACACGCCCCGTTTTGACGCCGAAGCCGTCTCCGGGATTGAGTTCGCTGTACTCGATTACGTTGAGGGCATCTACGACGTTAAACCGTCCAGAATCGAACGCAGCGTAAGCAAAGAGCTTGTGAAGTACGGCTTCTGGCGACAGTCCGCTGATGCTGAGTACAACGGTTCAGCCATGACCTAT
>CBDTVC010000054.1:0-9445 GCA_965363925.1 uncultured bacterium
AGAGACTGCTGAGCTTGCTGGCACGTCTTGATGGTTTATCAGCCAACGTTGTCGGTAGCCGGCTGCTGGGCTATCTCGACGTTTTTGTGGGCGATGCCCGGCAAACAGATGACCTTTCCTTGATTGTGCTCCGCCGCATGTAGGCGACGTTTTTCGCTTGGACGCGTCCTGTGGTATCTGGAGTGCGGGGGATCCCGGTGCGTCCAGGTCTAGCTGCACTACGAGGAGGCCCACTCGTAGGCGTTGATAATTCGCTACAGCACTTTTGAATCGTGATCGAAGAAAACAATTCGATTGATCTCGGCCTAATCACTCCCAAACTGTTTGGCAAGGGCATTGCACAACGCTTCGAGGTTCTTCAGGTCCACGACGTCAAACGAATTGTAGGTGTCAGAATCGACATCTAACACTGCAAGGACGCTACCATCATCCCGGACGACCGGAACGACAATCTCCGATCGGGTTGTGGATGAACAGGCGATGTGCCCGGGGAATTCGTCGACGTCTGGTACGACCTGTGTCTTCCGTTCTGCCGCCGCCGTTCCGCAAACGCCACGACCAAACGCGATGCGCAGGCAACCGTGAGAACCCTGATACGGACCTATCACCAATTCACCGTCGACGTTTCGGTAAAAGCCGGTCCAATTGTAATAATCAAACGAGTTGTGCAATTCACACACAACCGTGGACATCGCCGCAACCCAATCCGACTCGCCCTCCAGAAGGGCAGCGATGTTTCGTCTGACTTCTTCGTATCGATCAGCTTTGACAACGGTCGACGCGTTTCTTGATTCGATTTCAGGCATTGCTTTCGCGTCGTACTGTGTCGCGGTGTACTGTGTCGCGGTGTGTTGGTCGAGTTGATTCGCTAAGAAATGATAACGCCTTTCCAAAAAGCAACGTGATCTTTGATATTGTTCGCAGCTTCTTTCGGGTCGGGATAGTACCAAGCGGCATCTTCGTTTCGGTCGTCATCCACCTTAATCGTAAGGTAGCTTGCTAGTCCTTTCCACGGACACTTACTGGTAGTTTCGCTCTCGACTACTAGGTCGCGATTAATTGATGCGGGTGGGAAATAGTGATTACCCTCAACGATAACAGTGTTGTCCGATTCGGCAATTACCGTGTCATTCCAGGTGGCTTTCATAATAGATTTGTATTAGTGGTCAGATTTGGGTGATTGATTCCAGCTTCAATCCAAGAGGTGTTTAAGGCCTGCCTCGATGTTATTAAATCTGAAATCGTAACCCCTTCGCAATAGTTCCTCGGGTAGAACCCGCTGGCTTGCGAGCAGCACTTCATCAGCGACTTCGCCTGTTGCGAGTCGGACGAGGGCTGACGGGATTGGAAAAAAGCTGGGTCGATTAAGAACCTTACCAAGGGTTTCGGTGAGTTCGTCCATCGTGACAGGATTTGGTGCAGTAAGGTTTACAGGGCCCGACACAGTTGGAGAAAGGATGCTGTAATAAAGCGCTCCAACGATGTCGTCGATAGTAATCCAGCTTGCGTACTGGTTCTTGCCGCCGAGACGACCGCCTATACCAAGCTTGAACGGGGTTAACATCTTTTCCAGGATACCACCCTCCGGTGAAAGGACCAGTCCAATTCTGGGGTTAACAACTCTTACCCCAGAATCCAGGACCTCTTGAGATTCGTATTCCCACGCTTTGCACACCTGTGCAAGAAAGCTGTCACTGTCAGGCTCAGATGCTTCCGTGAGAAGCTCGCTGCCCCGGTCGCCGTAGATGCCGATGGCTGACGCCGATACCAGAACTGCGGGTTTACTGCGCAATGATTTGATCGCGTCCGCGATAAGCCTGGTGCCGTTAACACGGCTATCCATTATCCGCCGCTTCTTCTCGTCTGTCCACCGAACTGCAAATACCGGCTCACCTGCAAGGTGTACAATGGCATCGATACCTTCAAGGGCGTCTGTATCGATTTCCGCGTTCAGTATGTTCCAATACACAGAATCCGGGGCGGATGTTTTTGATCTGACCATCCGTAAAACCGTATGACCATCTGACCGGAGTTGATCGCTGAGAGCCGAGCCGATTAACCCTGATGCACCAGATATCGCGATGCGAAGCTTGTCGGGGTTTTTGTTCTTCAATTTGTCGCGGGGATTAATCGAGTCCTGGAGGCGGTTGGAGCTACGCACAGGCCGGGAGACGGCCTTAGGTCGCGATTCATCGGATCAGTGCGGGGGGACTACGTGCTACGAGCGAACAACAATGTTGCCGGCAGCGACACGGATTGCAGCATCCGATTGAATCGTGTTACCAACTCGCTTGGAGTCCACTCCAGCTTTGCCCGTACCCTCAAGAATTTTGTAGATCTGCTCGGCTGTAAGCTCCGGATTGATCGCGCGCATAACCCCAACCAGTCCAGCGACAAGTGGAGTGGCCATCGACGTTCCACTTTTCTTTCCGTACTTGCCGTTTGGTTCAAGCGACATGATGTTAACGCCGGGCGCGGCGATCGGACGGGCCAGTGACATATTCGTATTCGAAAACGACGCTTTACGGTTCTTCTCGTCAACGGCAGAAACAGCAATCACACCGTCAATGTTTGACGGGATGTGCATTTTTGCATCCTGATTCGAGTTGCCGGCGGCTGCTATTACAATTACACCCCGTTCCTGAGCGAACATAACTGCGTCGGTGACAACTTTGACGGGGAACAGGGAGAATTCGCCAAGCGACATTGAAATCACATCCGCCCCATCCGTCGTGGCATCAATAATGGCTTGTGCCATGGTTTCGACTGTCCCCATTCCTGATGCGCCGAGGGCGGCGTAGGAAGAAATCTCAACAAACGCACCTTCCCAGTTTAGCGAGGCCATGCCTTTGCCGTTGTTGGTCGAAGCCCCTGCAATGCCGGCACAATGCGTCCCATGGCCATGTGCATCGGTGGTAGCTGGGCTCTCGCTCAAGAAAGTTGGCGATATGTCTTCGTGACGAGCATCAACACCGGTATCCAGTATTGCGACGATCGCTTTGCGGACGGGCTTGATATCGGCCAGGAGCGCATGCGCCGCGTCGACTC
This sequence comes from uncultured bacterium, assembly GCA_965363925.1. Classification (GTDB taxonomy): domain Bacteria; phylum Bacteroidota; class Rhodothermia; order Rhodothermales; family JABDKH01; genus JAGQWL01. Next base: position 3,049 of record CBDTVC010000054.1, read on the forward strand.
GTGCAACCTGCATCGACCATTGCTGATCTGCGAGCGGGTCATTTGCAAGAAGGCCCGTTGCGGCCGAGTATTCCCCGTCCGAACCAATAGGGTCGTCTAGCTCAATTGTCACGTTGATTTCTACGTTGTCTACATCTTCAATCTGCTTCCTGAGAAAGTCGATAAACTTCAGCAGCAAATCCTTCTTGATACCGCTGACGATAAAGACTTGGGCCAGGTCTTCGTCTTGTTCAAGCGAGAGTGAGGGAAATGCACGTTCGGCGGATCCGCCATACTCCTCAATCAACGGTAGTATTTCGTCAATTGTGTCGTCGGGTCCGAGCTCAACAAGGATCGATTCAGAAACCTCCTGGGCGCTGCCATCGAGATCATCGGCATTCTGCAAAATTGAGATCCCGCTTGCTTCTTCCGATTCAATCTGTTCGATATTCGCATTCCCGACTTCGGCGTCATTGGCGCCAAAGGCAACTCCAAGCACTCGAAGCGCCAGTCCCACAACAAGTGCTGCTGTAGCAAGTACCAGAAATTGTCGCCGGCCTTTTTCGTGCTGGCTATTACGAGTGGCAACTAGGCTTAACAAAACGAGCCCCACGCCAGTGCTTACAAAGAAGGAGCCTGATCCCACAAAGAAGCTGTGAGCGACGCTCAAATGAATCGGAAAGGAAGCAACAATCGCTAGAAATCCGCCCAACGTCAGCAACGCGGCACGGCGAGACTTCCGCAGCGTGCCGTACCCAAGGAGTACTGCGCCGATAATTGTTATCAGCGCGGGGAAGGAAAGAAGAGATGACAGCATAGTCGCGTTCGCCTACAGTTTCTTAATTGAGTTCACCTTAACCGCCTTTCCCCACATCTGCAACGAGATGCCGGGTGACAGCTCGACATTGGCTTCAACACGTATACCGTCCTTTTGCAATGAACGGGGAAGGCCATCTACCGGTCGGAATTGTTGTTGGTCGTCAGATTCGATGCCCCAAAATCCGCCTTCAAAATCGTTAAACGTTACAGTGCCAGTGACGATCATACCATCTTTCCCGATCAGGGCTTGTTCGTGTTGGGAATTCTGAGAAACGGTTGGACCCAAATTCAGTGACTCGGCTAGAGTCCGTGGCCGTAGGGTTAAAGGATTGGTTACGCGAAACTAGTCTGGGAGTTGCGGAAATAGCTACGGCCTGCGGGTATCGGCAAATAGGGCGCAGATGGGCCGTATCAGGGCTGAAGAACCAGTTTCTGGCAGCGCTGGGCAATATATGGCGCAAAAAAAAAGAGCCTGACCGATTGGTCAGGCTCTCGGACGTTGTCCCTAGATGAAAACTCAAGAAGGACTCGATCGCGGCATGCAATCGAGCCTTTCTTAAGTTGGGTTGGGTATGCACATCAACTTAGGTCATCAACGCTACTCGAACTGTATCGGCAAAGAACTGTACTTCCTAAAGTCCTCCCAAAAGATATATTTTGGCCGAGATCCAGGGCAAAGGCCGGCCTTCGTGGCTGTTCTTGAATCAGCGCCCTGCCACTAGCTTTGCCGACACACGTCGGCAAGTTGGTTTCGAACCGTCGCTTTTATTGAATGTTGTTTGTCGCGTACGTCAATGGCTGAGACCAATCCTAACCGGCGAATCATTCACATCGATATGGATGCGTTTTTTGCATCTGTCGAACAGCGGGACAATCCAGACCTGGCAGGAAAACCTGTGGCCGTGGGAGGGTCATCGAAGCGGGGCGTTGTGTCGGCAGCGAGTTATGAGGCCAGGCGCTACGGTGTACGTTCGGCGATGCCGTCAATAACCGCCGCGCGTAAGTGTCCGGAACTCATTTTTGTGCGACCGCGCTTTGAGGCATACAAAGAAATTTCGTATCAGATTCGATCGATCTTTCATGACTACACGGATCTTGTTGAGCCGCTGTCTCTGGACGAGGCATACCTGGACGTAACAGCCAGTACGACGGTGGATACGTCCGCAACACAGATCGCGAATGAGATCCGCGCCCGGATTCTTAGCGAAACTCGGTTGACTGCATCTGCGGGCGTTTCGTTCAACAAGTTTCTGGCGAAGGTCGCCTCTGACTTTCACAAGCCGAATGGTATAACCGTTGTTCGTCCTGATCAAGTGGACGTCTTTGTTGGGCGACTGCAGATCGGACGCTTTTTTGGGGTCGGAAAAGTTACCGCAGAGAAGTTCAAGAAGTTCGGAGTTTATACTGGTGCAGATCTTCGCAATAAATCGCTTGAAGACTTGACCAGGCGATTCGGAAAGTCGGGACCCTATTACTACCGACTTGCGAGAGGAATTGACGAGCGGCCGGTTCGGACGCATCGGCGTCGAAAGTCAATCGGTGCAGAACGAACGTACTTCGAAGACACCGACGACGAGAGCGAGTTGCGGAAACGACTGGGAGAAGTACTTCATCGACTTTGGCCACGGGTCGAGGCGACCGGTGCGGCGTGGCGGACGGTCACGGTGAAGATCAAGTACCACGACTTTGTACAGTCCACGCGCTCTCGATCAAGTGGTTCAGTCAATTCGAAGTTCGAGGAGTTATCGGGCACTGCGTTCGGACTGTTAGAAACGCCAGCGCTGCCGAGCCGGGCAGTGCGGCTATTGGGAATCTCGGTATCGAACCTGAAGCTCCCAGGCGACGAAGACGCGTCGTCCCAAATCGTCACGCCACCGACTCAGTTGGATTTGGAGCTCTAGTCAGCGTCGGATTTATGGTTGTTGCAACGATGCAGTGCAAACATGCCTTTGGTTTGGGTCGCGCCTATCAATTAGCTTGATAGCGGGGTTCGAGGGACTACCTCACCCCGGGCAGCGCTGGTCGGGGGCAGCGCCAACACGCGCTCAGGAAGCAAGTTACGTTAGCCAACTACCACCGATCCCGGCTGTCAGAAGTCCGGCAGCTACGCTGGCGATTGTGCCGAAGTCGACGCGCTGCGCTTTCTCATGTACAGGTACAAGCCGCCGAATGCCACGATCAGAATTGCAGGAAAGATTGCAATGTTGTCGAGTGCCGCCTGGCCCGCTGCAAGATTCGCGGCTTCTTCCGATAGACCACCTGCAAGTGAAGAAGCCCGCTCATCATCCAGCCAGCCTCCGATCACAGGCTGCCAGATGCCGGTGGCAAACATGCCTGCTCCACCAACCAATGACATCCCGAGCGCGCCCGTTTTTGGTAAGTATTCGCTCGATTCATAAATCAATACTTGATTTACAAGTTTTCGACTTTCGTATCTTGAAGACCTCATTCAGAGTAAACCAAAGGAATTGACAAATGCGGGCCCTCGTATATCCAGATTGGGAGACGTTGGTTGTAGATGATGTACCTCAGCCATCGGCCGGTACCGGGGAAATCCTCGTCCAAGTCGCTGCTTGCGGTATCTGTGGAAGCGAACTGGAGACCTTTAAGGCGCGTAGTATCCGCCGGCAGCCACCTCTGATAATGGGGCATGAGTTCTGCGGAGTTGTTGCGGAGGCTGGCCCAGAAACAACGCGGTACAAAGCCGGTGATCGCGTTGTCAGCAATTCTGTCGTGCATTGCCGCCGATGCGCGAGTTGCATTCGCGGCGACACGCATCTGTGCTCCAACCGGCAGATCTTCGGGATGCACCGGCCTGGCGCGTTTGCCGATTACGTGGTAGTGCCAGAGTACTGCCTGATCGATTGGCCGATCAATCTCAGTGCCACGTCCGCGTGTCTTGCTGAGCCACTTGCCAACGGGGTCCACGTACAGAATCTCGTCAAACATTTTCATCCGCAGAACGTGCTCGTCATCGGTGCGGGACCGATCGGCCTGATGTGTCAGCAAGTCCAGCAGTTGGCTGGCGGACCATCGGTATTCGTGTCCGATATTATCCCTGAACGTCGTAATGCCGCCAAGGCGCTTGGTGCGGAAGTAGTACTGGATCCATCAAGCGACGATGTTGTAGCAGAAGTCCGCCGACTTACTGCCGGAAACGGGGTTGATCTCGTCATCGATGCCGTGGGATCAGAGACGACAAAGCATGCCTCTATCGCTGCTTCCCGGGATGGCGGCGCAATTGTCTGGATTGGTCTGCACGGTGACAAGATGACTCTGGACACGTACGAAATAACACTGTCTGAGCGTGCCGTGCTCGGATCCTACGCAGCGACCATTCAAGAGCTGGAGGCGGCACTTGTATTGATGGCGGATGGATCGGTTGACGTGTCAAGCTGGGTATCGACCTATTCGCTTGACGACGGCCCAATGGCATTTCGAAAGATGTTATCGGCAGACGGGATCAAGGCCGTTTTGGAAATATCTGAGCAAAGTTGATAAGGGTTCTAACTACAGGCCCTATCTACGTAACTTGAGGAGTCGTTTTGGGAAAGCCAACTGAGGACCTCGTGAAGCAGGTGCTATACACAGACAACGGATTCGGTGACATCGCCGCCGAACAAGAAATAATCTCATCGGCGGGCGCTAGGCTATTGGTAGCTCAATGCAAGACGGAAGAAGCCGTGATTGCCGCCGGAAAAGATGCGGATGCGTTGCTAGTGCAATGGGCTCCAATTACCGAAGCCGTTCTGGATGGACTTGAGCGCTGCAAGCATATTGTCCGGATCGGGATCGGAGTTGATAACGTGGATCTTCGAGCAGCGACGGCTCGGGGCATTGCCGTTTCCAACGTGCCGGACTACTGTATCGACGAAGTCGCGGATCACACTGTGGCGCTGGCGCTGGCACTCGGCCGACAGTTGCGGCAGATCGACGCGCGGGTGAGGTCGGGCCGATGGCAGATCACGCCAGATTCGACAATGCCCGCCTTCCGCGAAATGAACTTTGTTACGATTGGTCTGGGGCGGATTGCTCGGGCAGTACTGAGTCGCGCACGCGCATTTGGGTTCCGACTTGCCGCTTTTGACCCGATGGTTTCCGAATCCGAATTCGCAACGTTAGGTGTCGACTCGCTTGGGTTTGATGAAGCGATTGCTGTCGCCGACATTCTTTCGCTGCACGCTCCGCTCAACGAGAAGACAAGGCACCTAATCAACGCGAACAGCCTCACTGCCATGAAATCAACAGCCGTAATTGTGAACACGGCACGTGGCGGTCTGATCGACACAGTCGCGCTCGCTGATTCTTTGAATCGAGGTGAGCTTGGTGGGGCGGGAATTGACGTTTTTGAGCACGAGCCGCTAGAGGACGACCATCCGTTGCGTTCGAGTTCTAATACCTTGCTGACATCTCACGTCGCATGGTTCAGTGAGTCGAGTGTACCGCTGTTGCAGCGCAAATCCGCGGAGGAGATTGTACGTGGTTTGACTGGTGAGTCGCTGAAGAATCGCATCAATTAGGCAATCGTTTTAATTATATCAGGGGGAGAAGGGAGTGAAGACGATTCGGTTTATCGATACATCAGGGAATGAGCAGATCGGTTTTGATTTTGATGGTGAAACGGCCAACTTGCTGACGGGCAAGCTATTTGAAGATCCGAAACCAACCAGCGATCGAGTGCGGGTCGCAAAGCTGCTTGCACCTGTGGAGCCACGAATTATCCTGGGCATCGGACTGAACTATTTGAAGCACGCGGAGGAGGGGCTTAAGGGCAAGCCGGTGAAGCTTCCCGAATATCCCGTGTTGTTTGTCAAGGGACCGAACACACTTCAGAATCCCGGAGATCCAATTCTGTTGCCCACATATCTGCGTAGCGACGAAGTGGATTACGAGTGCGAATTGGCGGTTGTGATCGGAAAGGAGTGTAAGAACGTCTCCGCAGAAAACGCGCTCGACTACGTTTTTGGCTATACCTGTGCCAACGATGTGAGTGCCCGCGACTGGCAGCTTGCCAAGGGTGGTAGCCAATGGAGCCGAGGTAAATTCTTCGACACGTTCGCTCCCTTGGGTCCGTGCATTACGACAGCGGATGAGATACCAAATCCAAACGCCCTTGCGATCAGGACCATCCTTAACGACGAGGTTGTTCAGGACTGGCGGACGGACGACATGATATTTGATGTGCCTACCCTTGTGTCGTTTCTTTCTGGCAGCACGACGCTATTCCCCGGGACGGTGATTCTGACCGGAACGCCACATGGCGTTGGGATGGCGCAGAACCCGCCACGATGGTTAAGGCCTGGCGATACCGTTACAATCGAGATCGAAGGAATCGGATCGTTGACCAACCCTGTCGCCCTTGAACCAGAAACCACTTCCTGATATGAAACTTATTGATTTATCTCATCCGCTCGAACACGGGCAGCCAAACTTTGCATTTGATCCCAAGATCAGTGTTGTGGTACACAACACTGTTTCGTCGATTGGCTACAATATTTCACAGGTTAGTTTTTCCTCACACCAGGGGACACATCTGGACGCGCCGTTTCATTTTTACGACGACGGAAAGACGCTTGACCAGATGACCCTGGACCAGTTC
>CBDTVC010000055.1:0-9425 GCA_965363925.1 uncultured bacterium
GATGCTTGTGTCCGCTTCGATCCACTTTCGACGAACCATAAATTCGAATGAGCCGACCAATGGCCACGTTTCAATATACTGGGCGCCCTATGTATGGCAACGTGCACACCGGTGACGTCTATAATCGACTCATGAACCTTCGACAACAAACGCAACGACGGACCTTTGCGTGTTTACATTTGCGATTTGGAAAACGTAAGCACCCGGAGGCAGATCGAGCGCATCGAACCGCACTCGGTGTTCTCCAGCGGTCACGGTGCCATCCACCAGCTCTGCAATTTCTCGTCCGAGTACATCCCAAAGAGTCAGGCGCACCCGTCCGGTTACTGGAACCGAATAGACTACGGTAGCGGATTCTCGAAACGGGTTCGGGAATATGCTCTGGATGTCTATACCCATACTCCTCGATGCCTCAGAATCATCTGCAAAATGGTCAGGTTCGACGGATGTAGCGATACCGGCGACATCATAATGTTCTCGAAAAAAGTCATCGAATACATCCGTCAAAACCTGCGCGTAGAATTCTCGGTTTGCTTCTGAATCACGAATTCCAACAAACGGCGCCTCGATCATCAAACCATCAATCGTGCCTCCATTCATGGATCCGTGACGACGCGGACTGTACGATCCCCAGAAGAACGGATTTCCGATTCCTGGGTCTGGTTGTGCAGAACTAGGGACCGCAGAAATTCCTGCCATTTCGAATAGGGTACCAAGGCTTTTGGGGCCACGGATCAATTCCGAAAATGTCAGGGATGACATCTCGGCGAGTGAACGGATACTGCTAGACTGGGCGAATCCTCCCGCATCAAGCTCAGCATCTGTGCGCCGCAGATTCGACCCGGAAACCTGATAGTCTAATTCGAGACGCAGGATCGGATGCCCATGGCCGTGTAAGTCGACGTACATCCCTTTACCATGTTGAGCAGCGATCGAGTCTCGCGCTTCTTCAATGAAACCGTGGTATTCGTTCCATGCCTGCTCCGCCCACACGTTTCCTTGCGCGGCTTCAACAATTTCTCTATTCGGATCGAGTTTGGTGCGTTTCAACTTGGAAATCACAACATGAGGATATCGACCCGTAAGCGAAAACATAGCCTCTCGAGCAGCATGCGCTACGGCCGCTGTATTAGCATCCGTGACGGTTGTTCCAAAGGTCCGGTCAGGAATTTCCGCTGGAACTAGTGACCCACCATGTGGTGCAGAGAACACGATCGGCAAGTCCCCGGCCCAATATTCCACGTATTGATTCCGACCGTAATACACTTCGCCAGGAAGATGGGACTGAGCAGCTACGGTGGCAAATGGCACGGACAACGCGCAAAGCACGATGGTGACCACGAAGGCGAATTTGTTCGTGCGGGTCAATGGGATTCTCAATGTGCTACGTGGCATATCGTCTAACGTCTCCTGACCCGTATCGTCGCGTCCTCCCGGGGCAACGCCAGTTTTCAGATCAACATCCCAGCCGTGCCACGGGCAGCGCAACCAGCCGCAACTCCACACAATATACTGGGCGCCCTGCCGATGGCAACTTTCTACCGGACTACAAACTTCCGCGCCACACGATCTCCGCGCCGTGACGAAACATCGAAATGATAGACACCAGCCGGCAACCGAGAAATATCGATTAAGCAGAGTGAGGTGGTGCAATACTCCCGTCCAACTTCGCGACCCAACAAGTCGAACACGCGAAGATTGACCGGCACACCTACCCGCTCAAGAACAACGTTCAGTGTTAGCGAGGCGGGATTAGGAAACACGGAAACGACTGCCAGTTGATCTCTATCGTTCGTTTTAATGCCGACAAAACTGGCGGGAGTACCATACTCGATCCCGCCAAGCCGGAGGTAGGTGAATTGAATGGTACCGTCCCACCCATCGCCCGGCCGTGAAAGAGGTCCGATACCGTGGTAGTACGCGGGAGGGACGGGGCCAACAATGAACGGATCGTACTTGACAGACGCATAGGGCACCGCCACATTTCCAACCGAAAGCGTACGAGAATCGCTGTTGTAGCTGCCATCAAAGGTAATGGCGCGCGGTTCTCCGAAACCAACCCCGCATTGAACCTCGGCACCGAAGTCGCCGGAAAGATCACACGTGTAGTCCCCCTCGTTTTCCGTTCCCGGGGAGAGTGCAAGGACACGACCATTAGGATCATCGTATCGGAGAAACAGCGTGTCGTCCCTGGCGACGAACTCGCCATGGTCAATACCCTCTTCGTGACTCGCCTGTACAAACCAAGTGTCACCGCGGATGCTTGTGTCCGCTTCGATCCACTTTCGACGAACCATAAATTCGAATGAGCCGTCTGCAGTGATCTCCCAGGCATTCCCAATTTCGAGCGGATAGTACCCGTGCCAGTCGAGTGTATCGGGTACTATCTCCTGGCCATTGACCGGAAGGACTGACGCGGTTGCCAATACGAGCAACAAAATATATCGGCGCATAGAATCCCTCGTTAATTCGAGATCAGTAGAAACGGCGGACCAACCGACGTAAAGCACCGCTAACTCTCCCGCCTCCAATTTTCCGAACCGCATCAGACGACGCATGATGTGGCAGCTACCTGGCGAGTTATGGTGAGTGCCCGGGTCCGATCAATCGCATCGTTCTCCAATAGATGCTTCAGCGATTGCCCTTCGTAAAGGTCATCCAGAACAAGGCCATCAGTCGCTCGTTTGCCGCAAATTCCTACTCGGCTCGAACCATCGCACACACCCATTCAAGTGGAGCGACAGCGATCGCTCAAAACTGCCCTCGGCGATGCCGTACCCCGACCACAGCCCTATCGAATCGTCAGGAAGATCGGATTCGAGTAGAACCAAAGATCCGTCCACGGATCTTCATCTTGCAAATCTCCCGTAGGCTCGAGCTCCTCCGAGTCCGTGCCACGCACGCGCACGTACATGTTGTGCTGCATCGCCGGAACCGTAGTGGTCACAACGATGTAGTCGCCGGACCGGCTCCATTCCACGTTCGTGAAGCGTTCGAGGACGCGTGTCGTTGGATTTGTGTCGACGGTTGGGTCGTCCAAGTGACCATGCATTTCCCCGACGATGACATCGACACGGCGTACCATTGGGTCATCGCCGTGGGAATTCGGTCCAGCCGGATCGAGGAAGCGGACCGTGACCTCCACGTCTGCGCCACGCTGAACCTCCACATCCCCGCCGATCGCAGCTGACACGCCACCCGACGCTGCCGTGACCCACAGTTCCGAAATCAGGTCGCCAGTGGTAACGAAGATGCGGCCGTTCCGGACGCCGTCCAAAATGTCATCGTGTTCCTTGTCAGCGAAAACGTACGTCTTGGAATATTCGCCCGGCCAGAAATCGGCACCGCCCTCACGCCAGTTCACGTGCGAGTCGGAGTTAGCGGTCACCCACCAGCGACGCCCCTCGCCAAGCATCGAATCCCAGAATCCGCCGAGCCGAGCCGTCATCTGGTCGAAGCCACCCATCGTTGGGTACCGACCGTATGCGCCCCGTGGACCAGGAGAAACGGTATCCACACCGGATCTGAAGACAACAGCCTGATGGCCCGGAGCCCCTTCCATACCCACAGCCACTTCGGGCGCGGTGTTATTCCATCCGCGCAGCTCTGCCGGCGAATCGCGACCGTACTTGCCCAACGCAGATGCCGAGCGCGACGGATGATGGGCGATCACCACGGGAGGACGCTCCAACTCGCGCATGTACTCAAGCGCCTCGAGCATCTTTGGCTCGGTGTCGCGGAGCGTATCGCGCGGCCAGGCCTCCTGTGCCGCCCAGCCCGATTCGATCGCTTCGAGCTTCTCGGCCTCGTCGTGCGTATGCGGAATGATGATACTGCTATGATCCGCTCCCGGCGTGTCGAACTCCATCCCGTAGAATTGGACGACCTCCGGAACCGCCTCCCTTGACATCTGAAGTTCGGGGTACGCGGATTCGAGATTCACCTTGGAGTGGTTGGGACCACCGTGATCGGTAGCGACCATCCAACTCAGGCCGTACTTCTTCGCCATCAGGGCGTTCATTGGGATCGGGTAGATCGCATCCCCACCCTTGATCGGCGTCGGTGGTTCGGTTTCCGTGTCCCAACCCACACTCCAGCGGCTGTGGATATGATGATCGCCAGCGATCCACGCACGAGAGGATTGAGCTTCAGCACCCATGACCGCGACCAGACTGAGAGCGACAGTTGCACTTGCGATGGCTACGAGATTCGGACGGAACATAACACCGTGGAGAAAGAGGAATTCGGATCTATTAATCCAAGATAGTCGAAGACGGCTCGACTAACGCACACCGCTAGAAACATGAACAAGGATTTTAACTCCTCATAAACTCAAAAGACAAATCGGATGTTTCGGAAGTACCATTATTGTTAAAATCATATTCCCCGCATTCGGAAGTGCAGCTCAAGTCAAAGGCAGTATTGGTAAGTTCAAACCACCGGAAATAAGACCTGTCGTCAGGACTATCATCCCATACAATGACTAAAGCCTCAAATTCTTCATCATCATCATCTTCATCTACATAGAGTCCCCAAAACATTTCTCCACTTGCCGTGTACGCGGCGCGATCAAACGGATCAACGGCAAAGGTACATCTGCCACTACTTTGGACGGTTAGGGATAAAGATCCTCCATCCGCAATTACGTCGACAAAATCGTCACTGACGACACTGATAAAACGCGCTGAAGTAGCTTCCCAAGTGCCTGCTAATTCACTGAACTCCAAAGGACCTCCTTCTTTGACAAGTTCCGATTCCGAGTCACCTGTACTACTACATGAGAAAGCAGTAAACGATATAAGTACCGTGCTGACTAATAATGCTTCAATTGAATTTTTCATAATTCGTTAGATGTAAGCCAAATAATTAATTCGAAAGTATTGCGATTAACTGACTCGATCAGAGCGAACGCCATCGACGTTACTTAACACGGCGGCTCAGTTGCGACCAAAGTCGCAGGATACTGTCAGCAGCGTTCTGTGCCGCATCAAATGCGCCTTCGATCAGGCCGGGGCTACGCCTTGCAACCTCGGCGACAGAGAAGACAACCCTGTCATTGAAATGCCAAGCACGTAAAACATCTGGTCCAACGTCTGGGTGCATCATTGGACTTGCCAGATCCGCTTGCGTTGTGACATAGGGATTTGTTGCCCAATCTTCGATATGAACGCTCAAGGGTTCTGGACTGTCTGCCCCAAAGCATCGCCTTAGCTGTGTGCGAACATGCCCTTCCATCTCAGCGCCTAATTCGGCGCGCATTTCATATGGCCAGCCAATGAATCCGAAAAGCGCTGCGGGTGAACCATCCTGTCCGCTGTGATCATGACCTTCAACGATGGGACCGACGCTACTTGCTATGCGGCCTGAATACCCTTTCGCCCTCCAGAATGGCATTTCGTAGACCACCACGACCTTGGCATGAGTGGCCATCCAAGTTGGCATTCTGCCCAACGCTTGTGCCAACGGCGCTGACAGGTTTGGAGCCCAGTCAATGCCTGTCAAAGCAATTCGCGGTGGAACGGCGAGGACGACCCGCTCGGCATGGTGGGTTCGCCCAAGATCACCAACTGTCGAAACGGATACTCGATCTGCATCAATTGCAATTCTGGAAACTGGAGTGCCGATTTCCAGAACGCCTTCGGGAAGACGAGCCACGAGAGCATCAACCAGGGCTTGCGATCCGCCCACAACCCTGCGATTACCGTCTTGTCCAGGTGCGAATTGCATAACAGCCGGACGGTCGAGACTCTGATCGAAAGCGGTCAATCCTTTATCGAATTGTGGAAAGCTCTCCAAGTCGAGTTTTTGAATCCACTCCTTGATTACGGGCTGGTACGCAGGCCAAATCCACGTCGGACCAAGGTCCGCTACATAACGCCCGGTTTGACTGTCGAGAACCGACTGAATGCGCCCCCCAGGCCTCTCAAGAGCTTCGATGACACGAACGGACAGTCCAGCTTCTGTAAGGACGTAAGCACAGGCTAATCCGGAAACGCCCGCACCAACAACAATGACGTCTGCCGCGCGTGATTCGGTTTCAATAGTGGGTGTTCTATCCATCCTGATGATTTGGTTGATCACAAAGACGATGTCCGAGTGAGACCGCCTAGTTCGCGTTAGGACTCAACTGACCCTGCGGACGTGATCGTACGAGGACGTGGGTGCATCGCTTAGCAGGAGCCAACCAAATAGGCCCAACGGTTAACGCGTCGTACCAACGTCGCGCAGACAGCGTCGACGTTGGTAGTTACGATCTCGAGATACTGGACTTGCGTAATTGATGCCTCCGAAAATGTGATCAGCGGATCCAAGACACAGAGTTTGCTCACATCGATGTAGCCACCAGCGTCTTCGGTCATCGCCCCGCTCATTCCCAAGTTATAGGATTAGGCCTGAGATGTCAGCGCTTCCAAGAAAACACGCGTTTACCTGCCCGCGGTCGTCGAATGAGCCTGCAGCGTCTGCTTTTTCGTTTATACGATTGACCAAAAATGCAAATCGACAGGCGCGGCATCATGATACGACTTCTAGGCATCCTCATCGTTGTTGCCGCACTTCTCCCGACAACTTCGGCCCGAGCACAGTCGACAACACGGGACGTTTCCAGTTTCTATGCAGACGAGTGGGACGACCGCTTCACCTTCGGCCTCCTGAATCGCGACGTATACGCTGCCGTGTCCGACGGCGCGGACGGTTACTTTGTCGGAGGCGAGTTTGAATTCGCGGGTGCCATTGCCGTAAATGGCATCGCACATTGGGACGGCACACAATGGTTGAAGGTCGGACAAGGGCTTGAGGAAGGGGCTTCGGTCTACGCCCTGGCCATGGCGCCTGACGGCTCGCTCTACGCGGCTGGCGAATTCCTTACAGCCGGCAACGGACTGTCCGTAAACAACATTGCAAAATGGGACGGTACGAGTTGGACCGGCGTCGGAGGTGGCCTGCTCGACACGAGCTTCGACGCCACGATTGAGGCTTTGACGGTCGATGCCGAAGGCAACGTTTATGCGGGTGGTTTCTTCAGCCGAGCTGGCGGGATATCCGCTGAGCGAATAGCCAAGTGGGACGGTTCTTCCTGGCAACCGCTGGGCGACGGTTTCGATGGTGACGTACTTGCGATCGCAGTAGCATCCGACGGCACGGTGTACGCGGGCGGTGATTTCGACGAAAGCGCCACAACTGAAGTCCCGTTCGAATTCATTGCCCAATGGAACGGCACGGATTGGGCTTCTGTCGGTGGTGGTGCAGACGGCAAAGTGGAGGCGATCACGTTGAACGCGAGCGACAACCTGTATGTCGCCGGGATATTCAGAGAAGTCGGCGGCGTCGGCGGCGTCGCCGCTACTGGCATTGCACAATGGGATGGAACGAACTGGTCGCCGCTCGGCACGGGTTTACTCCGAAACGGATTTCTCGCGAACGGCAGTGATCTCGTTGTTGACGAAAATGGGTCAGTTACTGTCGGAGGCACCTTTGACGAGGCGGGAGGCATTGCGGCTGCCAACCTGGCGCGATGGGATGGTGCTGCCTGGGCTGCCGTTGGTGGAGGCACATCGGACGATGTGGAGGCGGTTGCCCTCGGAGCCGGAGGAGCTCTCTTTGTTGGTGGTTCTTTTTTGCTGGCCGGCGGGACGGTAGCGAACTTCGCGGCTGAGTGGAATGGAAATGCATGGAGTCCATTGGGCAGCGTCCAAGACGGTATGAACAACGCTGTATCTGCGATAGAGCCTGATGGTGCAGGCGGCGTATTTGTGGGCGGTGGCTTCGGTGCGGCTGGGACAACACCTGTCAACCTGGTCGCTCGCTGGACGGGTAATGGATGGTCAGCCCTCGGTGACGGGCTCGGCCAGTTTACGAAGGTGGAGGCGCTTGCTGCAGACGGTGTGGGCGGCCTATACGCTGGGGGCTCTTTCTTCGTCAACGCCGGGGCACCTGCCGACTACCTTGCTCATTGGGACGGCGCGAACTGGACTGGCGTTGGTCAATCCCCGGACGCAAGGGTCACTCAACTGGCAATTGCCTCGGACGGTACACTTTACGCTGGAGGCTTCTATGACGAGATTGGTGGCGTCGCGACGAGTCTCGCGAGCTGGGACGGGACCGCGTGGACCGGTCTTGCGGACGTCAACTCAATCGTCACCGCACTTGTTGTCGCAGACGACGGAACACTGTATGCAGGTGGTGGCATTCGATACGACGGAGAGGTTTCGCGTGTTGCAGCCTGGGATGGTACGACCTGGACCGAGATCGCCTCGACGCAAGACACCAATCGCCAGCCCGAAGTTCTTGCAATAGGACCGGACGGAATGCTTTATGCCGGCGGGCAATTCAGCAAAATTGGCGGCGTCGAAATACAAGGCATTGCGCGGTGGGACGGCACTGCGTGGAGTGAAGTCGGGGGTGGCGTAAGCGGCTCTGTGGAACAGCCATTGGCGAGGGTTGACGCGATTACGTTTGATGGTGGAGGTCGCCTTTACGCAGGTGGTGCGTTTGTAATGGCGGGCGGCGTAGCAGCAAGCAACATTGCACGTTGGAACGGATCGGACTGGGAACCCTTGGGTATCGGCATTGAAGGCCCTGCCCGGGCACTCGCGTTTGCAGGCGCAACCGATGTGTGGGTCGGCGGTTTTCTTACTTCAGCTGGTGGCTTCCCATCCGTGAACATCGGTCGGTACACCGTTGAGCCGTTTGTCGGAGTTGAAACCGATGACGCTACGCAGCTCGGCAGCGTCGTCGTCTTTCCAAATCCGATGCAAACCAGTGCTCGAGTCGAGCTGACGCTGGACACACCAACAACGTTCGCTCGAATCCAGGTATTCGACCTCCTGGGACGCCGAGTCTCCAACCTGTACGAGGGGGAACTCACTTCGGGTACTCACTCACTCGAGTTCGACGCGACGAAACATCCGGCCGGGGTGTATTTCGTACGGGCATCAACTCTTGCTGCAACATTCACCTACGTGTTCACTGTTGCCCGGTAGTTCTTTCGGGATGTGGACCAATCGCTATTGATAAATTGCCGTTAGATGATCACCGACCGACGCTACAACGATAGCCGGCTGTGTGAGGAACCAAGCAAGTACTACTTCCTGCTTGCCGTCCTCGAACGCGACAGCGATCCGAAACACCAGTTCCTAAATCTGAACACGCGAGACCAAGCCGTGTTAGAAGTGCACCTTTGAAACCGTATCGCAAGGCAGCCACTAATTCTGATTGACCGTTACTGTTGTCCAAGCCCGATCAGGCAAGGGATCACTGAATTCTATGTGCGCCATATAGTTATTCCGGGGCCGGGCTGCTGGACAATCGTTACCGTGCTGCGACTGGTAAGTTATCGTTCAGCTACAGGGAACGCCAACGGAGTGACATACACGACAACCCGGCATCAACCTTGGCGATTTCTTCGGTAGGCAAAGCGACGACGT
>CBDTVC010000056.1:0-9403 GCA_965363925.1 uncultured bacterium
ATTATTTGAAGTCCAGCGACTGGACAACGGCTCGACGAGAGTCGTTGTCTACAATGCCAACGACGAGCGTGAAAAGGGCAATGTTATCTACGAGCGCATCTTTATCGAAGACGAGACTGAAGAGATACGCTTGTTTGGTCTTGACGGGAATGACACGTTTGAAGTTACGGGTGCAGCAGGGAAAGCAATCGACCTGATAATGGTTGGAGGGGCTGGCGAAGACTTCTTCGTAGATCGCTCGAATGTGCGTGGCTTACTCAAAAACTCGGTTGTCTACGACACAGAAACCGGGACCCGGCTGAGCCTCGGGCGAGAAGCGTGGGCCAACCTCGACGACGTCGACCCTCTCGTAAATCGCTACGATCCATTTGACTATCAGTTCGGGAGCAACCTCCCCCTTGCATTCTTTGGCTACAATGTGGATGACGGAGTTTTCTTGGGTGGGGGAATGAAAATTATTCGGCACGCCTTCCGTGCCGACCCTTACGCCGCCCAACACGTTTTCAAAGCGAATGCGGCTGCGCGTACACGTGCCTTCAACATCGTTTACGATGGACACTTTGTAAATATGTTTGGCGACTGGGATTTGAGACTGAATACTGAGTATCACTCCCGGGACAACATCCGCAACTACTACGGGCTTGGTAACAAGACTGATAACACCGTCTCTGACCGCTCCTTCTACCAAGCGAAGTTGATACAGGGGCGCTTCGCTCCAGCGGTATCCAAAACCGGAGCGTCAGGAATGCGCTTCAGTGTCGGGCCCTCACTCGAATACACAGACGTTCGAGAACAGTCAGATAAGTTTCTGGCAACGCAACCCGGAATTTCCGCAAGTACGTTTGACAAGCAACTCTTCGCTGGCGTGGAGGTCGCCTCGTCGTTTGAAATATCCGACCACCCGGTCAATCCAATGCACGGCTATAAATGGCACACAAACGTGGATTTGAACATCGGCTTGGGCACCACAGGCAACAACTATGCTCGACTGGGTACCGACGTTACGTTCTATGTTTCACCCTCAACGCGTCCCCAGGTAACCGTCGCGGGTCGGATTGGCGTATCACACAACATCGGTCGATTTCCGTTTTACGAAGCCAATACGCTTGGTGGAACGTCAAACCTTCGCGGACACCGCAGTACGCGATTTGCGGGTCGAACAGCCTTCTTTCAAAATATCGAACTTCGGATGGGGCTCTTCCGGTTTCGAACAAACCTCGCTGTTGGCAAAGCGGGCGTTCTCGCCTTTCTGGACAATGGAAGGGTGTGGACAGAAGCTGACAATGACTCCAACACCAGTCAGTCTCTACTTCGCGGATACCATCAGGGATACGGAGGAGGTATCTGGTTCTCGATCTTCGACCAGGTAGTGCTCAGTTCCTCGGTCGGATTTTCTGAAGATGATCGGACGATCGCCGCCGGCCTCGGTTTTCATTTCTGAGGAACTTCGACTCGGCCTGTATCCACGCTCCCGCCAACCTCCGAAAAGGAAAATCCTCGCCACGTGCACCTACTGCCGTCTGGCTGCTTAACGTCGGCGTGTTTTGCCGTCTTCCCCTACTCCGCGCGCATCCAGCTTGCGGATGATTCCCACAAACTCCCGCGCAAGATCATTGGGTACCGAGATCGTCAAGTTGTACTGAGCGATTCTCCATTCTCCATCGGATTTTACGAGCGCCCCGGTGCCACGGGTATCTCCCAGGTTTTCGTTCTCCAGCGTCTCGTCAAACCACGCAGTGTTTCCGTCTTGACCAACATAGATGTGACGGGTCTTCATGTGGTACGTCCAACCCCGTCCGGCGTCGAAACTTGATTTGGCGTAGCCCTTGAACTCGTCTACAGTCCAACGCTCGGTCGCGTCGGTTCCAAGAAAGATGGCGTTGTCTGCGTAGAGGTTGAAGTAACGATCGAAGTCGGCCTTTGACGCCGCGTCGTGAAGCTCGCTGAGTACATTATCCACGGCTGCTTCAGCGGGACTGCTTGTTGTCGACTGAGCAAGGACTGGCGTTGCCTTTAAAGAAATGGATATGACGGTGATTACCAATGCGACAGCTAGAAAGCTCTTCTTTGCCATGTACGTATTCAGGTTTGTGGTTCAACTGCGGATAGTTGGTGTCTAGTCGATGACGACAAGGGTCCGACTGTCTATCGATGAGTTCGTTCGCACTACCACTAGATACGGACCCGCTGCCAAATCAGTAACACGAAAAGCAACCTCATGAATGCCTGGCAAAGCGGTCGATTCGACCTGTTCAATCAAACGACCCAGAACATCGATCAGCCGAACCTGCACGGCGCCAGCTTGATCAACGGCATATCGAAGCTTAAAGCCGGCGTAAGCCGGATTCGGAAAGACCGTTTTGATTGTCACCGACTGAGGCCCCGGATCTACAATATCAGTGTTCTCGTCATTCTCTTCGACGCCGACCGGCAAGGCATCCCACAAGAAGGCCAGGTTATTCGAGGCCACGTCTCCAGCCTGCGAAAAACTTCCGCCAAAGTAGTTTGCCCGCGCGGCGAACACGGGACCGTTTGTCCCGCCAGAGGGGACGTGAAGCGCAGCATTGTTCCAGAGAGCGATGTAAGGCTCCGAAGAAAGGCCGACATAGATTAGCTGCCTACTCACCCAAAGATGTAGTTGACAGGCGCGATCGCATTCACGGCCTAAGAACCGAACTGGACCCGACAACGGATTTCCAACAGTCTTCCAATCAGTGCCATCAAATCGAGCTAGATACCGGATGACCTTTTCGCCCGCGTCGATAGAGAAATCTCCGGCAATGATGTAGTCGGGCTGATAGCCAAAACCAATCTGGACGTGCTGGATACCGTCCAGGCTATCTGATGGGAAGGATGGGTCAAGAGCCGATACATGTCCTTGACGGATTAGAGCCGCACAGCCGTAGTATTGGCATTGATCAGGAGTACCCGCACCGTCAGCCGGATGATCAAATCCGATAAGGACTTCGCTATTATAGGCAACGACAGACGTGATGGAGTCGGAAAACGACCAAGACTTATGTTCAGTCAATTCACTCGTAAAATTGACTTCTAAATACTGATACAAGTGACTTCCCCCGCCTTCGTCGGAAGTTGCCAGGTACAGGGAAGGGTTTCGTCCGGAGTCGAAACTCAAGGCCACCGGCTTCCCCTGAACGGGAATAGGTAAAGGGTCATCCCACGTGAGAGATTGACCTAATCTCGCGAACCCGTTGACTTGAATCGGGCCTGCCTGATCAAAATCGCCGAGAAAATAGTGGTTGTCCGAACCAATATCCGAAGCGACGAGCCTTGGTGGACCATTTAGACCACCATCAACTTCTGCCCAATTGAACCCAGTCCATCGCGCCACAAATGGGAGGCGCTTTGCGCCGACATATTGAAAGTCGCCGCCAACGACCAGGCCAGACTTGGTGGAGGCTATTACGCGAACGGTGCTGTCGGGCCCCAATTGATCGTACCGCTCATCCCAAATTGGATGGTCGATGGACTCAGAGTCAGAATGAAACGAAAACTGCTCGGACCATTCAGAATTCCCGCTAGTCGTTTCCGCCTTCACCCACCACGAATAGAGCTCGTCATAAACAGGAAGGGACAACGTGTAAAACGAATCGGTGACGACTTCGTTGACGCGCACTGAGTACGGCGCGTCTGGCCGCCACACTTGTACCCGATAACTGGTAGCATTTTCAACCGCCGACCACCGAAGCGTGGTTTTCTCACGATTGACCCCTGTCGCTCCGTCTTCTGGGAATATCAACTCGGGGTAAAATGGTTCGCGCGTCGTGTCGTAGTGAAACAAGTACCGCTCAGCATACGCAACGAGCAAACCGTCCTCATACTCGACACCAACACAACAACGCGCTGTGTCGTCGCTGGGCTGCCGCAACCTGATGGCGTTGACCAGCGAGTCGTTTCGTACCTCATAACCCAGCGTGCCATTACCCGTCTGATAACGACCAATGCGGGTCAGGAACAATCGGTCTCCCGACTTTGCAATATCGGATGCTCCATAAGGGTCGGCAAAAGGCGTCTGAACTTCTTGAACTAGTGTTGCTGGGTTGCTTGATATTGAATAAACAAGCACTTTGCCAAGGTGAGGATCAAAGTAATAGGCCTTCCCGCTGTTTAACAAAACGGACGCGGAAAGTGTAGGATAATACCTAAACGGAAAAGTCTCTCTGACTGCCCACCCCGAGACGGATCGCTCGTAAAGAAAGACCTGATTCCAATTGTAGGTTGCAACCAAAAGGAAGTCGTTCTCCAAGGAAAGGCTTACAAAATAAGATCCCGGAATGGGCACCAAGTGCTCGTCAAGTTCCCACTTGGCAAGCCCATCATCCAACACGCCATTCCGTTTGAAGATTGAAAGAGTAGTCCGGCCGTGAAATTGATTTCTGAAGCCGGTACCCGTTGCAATCTCATCTCCAGTCATCGTTATCGCCAACGGTGTATAACCCGAAATTGGATGTAGGCCCAAGACGGATCTGGGAATCGTTAACTCCTGCGAATAGATCCAATCACTACCAACCTTTTCGAAGACGAAAACAGATAAACCTGAACGAACCGCAATGAAGGATCCATCAATCGCTACCCGACCTTGGACGGCCGCTCCATTCCTTCTCAATTCTTGACTGAACTCGAGTCTACCGTCAGTTCTCGAATATATCTCAACAGTCCCGGAAGAAATAACCGCAGTATCTCCGGACATCGCAACGTCACTAATGTTGCCATCCAGGATTTCCGTATGGACTAGAACTTGTGCATCGACGGGTACCGCGGCGACTAACGAAAGCAGGAACAAGACAACAACTGCGCAAGTCGTTCGTGCACCACTCCAACATGGCCCCAAGCCTGATAACAATGGCTGGCAATTCGAATACTTTCTGCACATTTCTAATTGTGTTCTAATCGTGTCTCCTTACCATGAGTGTCTCTTGACGTCATAAGATACGTGCGGACGATCTCGGCTAACACATTGCTATTTCCGGAATGTCAAAGCCAGACTAGCATCTTCGAACTCCAACATACATCCCAATGAAACAACTCTTTCCGGCAACATCCGCTTTCACTGCAACGCCAGAAACCATTGGTTCTGTGAATCGCCTTGCTGGCGCAAGATGTTCGCAGTCCGCAGCGATAATTGCAATTTTGGCGTTGACAGCAATACTGTCCGCAACAGCGACGCCAACGTTGGCGGCCGGTCCGAATACGCTCGCCCCGGTTCCTTTCGCAACTCCGATTACCAACGGCAATCTCAACGACAATCCGATGGTGAAGATCGTCGAACACTACGTCGAGGATCGCCGGGCACTCGAGCGCCTGTACAATATCAGCTTCTCCCCAAACCGAGCGGACCGACTCGAACGGCTCTACGATGAACAGCTGACCGCCTTGAACAAGATGGACTTTGAAGCACTTGATCAAGATGGCCGCATTGACTGGCTGCTTTTCCGTAACCACCTGCAGTTCGAACAACGCGAACTTGCATACGCCAGGAAAAAGGCGGATCAAATCAGTAGCCTACTTCCGTTCGCTTCGAGCATCATCGAACTTGAGGAAAACCGCCGGAGACTCCAATCTCAGGAACCCAGAGAAAGTGCGAATCTCGTCGCGAGTATTCCGGACATGATCGAGAAAGCCGAGCTCAACATCAAGCAACAACTCGAAAAGGGCATTGCAGCAGATGCCGTGATCGGGCGTCGCGCTGCAATGGCCGTCGACGAACTCCGCCGCTCACTTAGAAACTGGAATGGCTTCTACGCCGACTACCATCCGTCGTTTACCTGGTGGCTGAAGGCTCCCTACCAGGATGCCGACAAAGCGCTGGAAGATTATGCCTGGTTCCTCCGCGAGAAACTTGCGGGTTTTCGCAAAGGCGAAGACGAACCGGTTATCGGCGACCCAATCGGTCGCGAGGCCTTGCTGGGATACCTCCGCGCCGAAATGATCCCGTACACCCCGGAAGAACTAATCGAGATCGCCTAAAAGAAATTTGAGTGGTCCGAACGCGAGATGAAACGGGCCGCTGATGATCTCGGATTCAACGGTGACTGGAAGAAAACACTCGAGCATGTCAGCCAACTCAACGCCGAACCCGGTGGTCAACCTGCGGTCATTAAAATGCTTGCGGATGAGGCCGTTGCGTTTCTCGAGGAGCGAAACCTCGTCACAATACCCGACCTCGCCAAAGAAACGTGGCGGATGGAAATGATGTCGCCAGAACGACAAAAGGTAAACCCATACTTCACAGGCGGGGAAGTGATTTCTGTGAGCTACCCAACGACTGACATGAGTCACGAAGACAAGTTGATGGGAATGCGAGGCAACAACATTCACTTCAGCCGAGCAACCGTTCAACACGAATTGATTCCCGGCCATCACCTTCAACTATACATGAATCGCCGATACAACACCCACCGCGCTGCGTTCCGGACGCCATTCCTGGTCGAAGGCTGGGCACTTTATTGGGAGATGCGCCTCTGGGATCTGGGCTTCCCCAAAACAGCTGAAGACCGGGTTGGAATGCTGTTCTGGCGTTCCCACCGTAGCGCACGCATCGTCTTCTCGCTAAAATACCACCTCGGCGAAATGACTGCGGATGAAGCAATCAACTACCTCGTAGAGCGCGTCGGACACGAACCAAGAAACGCAACAGCCGAAGTTCGCAGGTCAGTCGCCGGCGACTACAGCCCCACCTACCAAGCAGCCTATATGCTAGGCGGCCTACAGTTTCGCGCCCTACACCAAGAACTAGTAGAATCCGGAAAGATGACCGATCTAGAATTCCACGACGCGATTCTAAAAGAGAATTCGATTCCCATAGAAATGATCCGCGCCAGCCTTTCAACACAGCAGCTAAGCAAAGACTTCCAGTCCACCTGGCACTTCTACAACTAGCACACCCGCCCTCTCATCCTCTTCTCCTCCCACCTTCTGCTAAAAATTATCCCACCGCCGCCACTTCGCAACGCCAACATGATCCGACTTCCCCCAGACCTGAAAGAACTGGCTAGCCGGTGCATCAAAAATCGTTTCGCCTGCGATATCCATCCGCACAAAATTCGTGGCGGCGTATCGTGGAGCACCGGACGCAGTGGACACATAGGAAAAGTCTGCATCCGTTTCGAACGGTCCGTAGTTGATGCGTCCTGATTCGTAATCGTACCGCGGGCGAATATCCTCTTCGCGGATATCGCGATCCAAATCCGTTTTGATCCCAAACCAGGTTGAGCCATCAATCTGTACGGTCACACCCTCCGCATCATCTTTGATAATCTGAAAGCGCCTGGCAATTTGCTCTGCGTTTCCAGACTTCATTGGTACGAGGATTGATACAAACGTCTCCGTTGAACCAAGCTGATAATGCTGCGAGGTTCCCTGGTACACGGCAAGCTCGTCCTGCTCGGCTCGATCTTCCTTTTCGGATCCACGGTCTTTCGTGCGGGCCGTTGCAAGCTGTGACGTCAGTTGAGGCAGGTTGGGAAACGCGGTCTGCGGCATAATCAATAACAAATCCATCTGTCCCGGGTTTGCGTAACGACCCATTAGGGAATCAATCCGCATCCGATACCAGTCGCCGCCGGTTTCAACAATCTTCCGCGTGTGCCACAACTGCGCCGACGTGTAATACTTCGACTCGTAAAACTTCAGCGCATCTACAACGATCAGGTAGTCCTCCTTTTTGTTGCGGATGATCACGCGGTCGCCCTGGTAACCCGTGCGAGGGTCGTCGATCCGTGTACGCGCATATTCAAACTCGGGGAAGTCCTGAAAGTCGATCTTCGTCGTGCGCGTCGTTTCGTTGTAGGCGCCTGAGTTGCGGAATACTTCAAAGTACGGTTGTCGCACTCCCTTACGGGTGTCACGCACAACCACGCGGTTGTGGAAGATATCGGCTCGATAGGCGCCGTACGGTCCGGATGGAGCCTCGGGGCGATATCCGCCATCCGAAAGAAGAACAGCTCGCTCCTTCATGAACACAGAGATACCGTTCTCATCAGACTGTCCGTGATGCATTTTTTCTTCCTCTACCGCAAGGTTCTGCTTGAGGTAATTCTTCTGCATCACGCTGTAGTAGCCCTCGTCCTTGTAGTTCATCATCAAGTACGTGGCGTCTCTGTCCCATCCTGATCGCATCACGATCTTTTTGGAAATGATCTCGTCAATCGCATCACCGGAGAGGAACGTTGGCACTGACGGCTTCAGGTCCGGGTCGCCCCACTCAGCGCGGCGCACTAGTACCTGGGCCAGTCCGACGCTTGGTGTTTTCAATGCCGGACCCGGTTCAAATCCACCTCGTCGACCCTGTTGGACAAGCTCCATGTCTTCGAGCATTCGCATGGCTGCCCATTTCATTTCAGGGCTCTGGTATTCTTTCGCACCGCGCTCAAGCAACACCACATATTCATTTAAACTCATCTTCCAATGTCCGTCGCCGAAATCCGGAATCGTTCCGGCAGGTGTTAACAGTGCGACGAAGTAATCGAAATAGAACTTGAGCATCGGCGATTCAAACGCTCGCGGGTTATTCGCAAGATCAACGTAATTGACGTATGCGTATAGCCAGATCGGATGGTAGACAGACGCGTCTTCAATTTCCCACTGACCAATTGTGTCCGATGCCAATATCGTCGCCATTTTTTTCCAGTCTCCTGCACGCGGATGATCAGGAAAGGCCAGCGAAGCAGCGATTAAACTCTCAGCCCGCAGCATGGCTCGATTCATCGCGCCCCACTCAGGAAACTTGAATACTATCTCCGCACTCGATTCAACGGCGTCGCGAATCGCGGATATATCCGCCGCAGAATACACGCCTGAGTTTCGAGTACGCTCGAAGGCCTCGGTGTAAATCGGAAGGGCACGGAACCAGTTCACTGCGGGGATACCGTCTTTGTACTCCACACGAGTCCGGAACGCCTCAGGAAAAAACTTCGTGTATTCATTCATGGAGACAAGCAAGTCACGCGTTGTCTCGGCGTACTTCTTGTCGCCAGTAACTTTGAAGAGATAGGACGAAATGTCGGCGATGTTGACGATAAACGACGGCGGCTGATACCCGATCAGCTCACTGACAATGTTTCCCCCTTCGAGCGCGACGTATCGCTCTTTCCATCGATCCATTTGGTCGTCGAGTGACTCGAGGGCAACGTCGAGCGTCTCGACGAGATACGCGTTGGTCCTCGCTTCTGAGATTTGACCAGATGCTGCCTTAGGTCCCATCAACGCAAAAAAGAACAGGCAGGACGCTAGAAAGATGCTAGTGCGCCGGACTCCGCGACTGACAAAAGATGGCGTAGTTGCGAGGATCCAATGTGTCATTTCTAATATCGTTTTGATCTGTTTCCATTGCCGGGGTTCGATGGCTATGGCTGTTGATCCATGATTCTTAATCCACAGTTGT
>CBDTVC010000057.1:0-9260 GCA_965363925.1 uncultured bacterium
CGGAAACGTGTATTCATTTTGTTGGAGAAGATTTGTCGGACACCCTTTGCAGGAGACGATCTGCAAAGGGTCCAGGGGGGAGCAGATAAACTTGGTGTAACAAATTACTGCATGCGCGTTCGGTTTTGGTAACTTTCGATTGACGAATTGCATGATTGGATGATCGCGTCGGCATCCATGATAATTATTCATCTACGACGTCGTTATAACCGGTGACGAACGCTCGCGAAGCGTTTCCGACTGGAACGATTTTTCGGTCTTGCGGCTTGTAGATGGTCGCGTAAACCTTACGGATTTCTAATGGCTCTGCCTGCAGCAGTACTTTTTGATCTCGATGATACGCTCTACGATCACCTCCACAGCGCCCGAAGTGGACTGAGGGAACTTGCAGATCGAAATGTGGTGATGCGATCAGTTCCCCTACGCGAACTGGAGCAACGGTACTCGGATGCGCTCGAGGATATTCACGTCCGACTGCTACGTGGAGAGATCAGCCAGAAAGATGCTAGAGTTCATCGAATGCAGCGAATCTTTCGATCCTTTCATCTCGAAATCTCGGAAGTAGATGCGCTTAATGAATACGCCCAGTTTCGACAAGACTACGACGACGCCTGTCGGGTAGTGTCTGGGAGTCACGAACTGCTCGAACGCTTACAATCTCATGGAATCCGTCTGGCTGTGATTACCAACAATCTTGTCTCCGAGCAGATTCCCAAATTGAAGCAGCTCAACCTGACCGACTATTTCGACGTGGTGTCAATTTCTGAGGAGGTCGGTGTTGCTAAGCCTGATCCTGAAATATTTCGGATCACACTTGAGCGTCTCGCCTTGACTGTCGACTCGGTTGTAATGGTTGGTGACTCTTTGATGAGCGATATTGGCGGTGCCTTATCACTGGGTATTCGCTGCGTCTGGCTAAATCGTCATCCCGAGCAAGACATTGTCTCGCCACGTGGCGTCCCTGTAATTCACAATGATTTTTCGGATACAGATCGATCAACACAAGTCCTGACAACTTGGTAGGGGTTGCGCCTTTTCCGTCCGTGTTGACGCTGGATGACCAGAGCGATGCGGATGATCGATTTTGTTCGATGTGACGAAGGTCGGGCCGGTCTCACCGGTGTTCTCCAAAGAAACTGACGAGGCCGAGCTAAGAACCGACGCGTCAAGCTGGCTGAGAACTAGGCCGCTAGGACGGCGATCTAGGTAGCCGGGCAAGTCTGTCCTTGGTTTGGTATGTTGGACTGCACGCAGAAGTTCTGGTTCTTTCGCTGCCGTTCCTTTGCTCTCCCTCACCCTAGGCGGTTCTCCGGTATTCTGTGTGCCCGACCAATTCTTGATGGTCAATCAGGCCGTTGATCTCGGTCCTACAACAGGATGCTTATGGATACCCTCGTCGCGACAGGCCCTGTCGGGTCCTCGACATCGGACTCACCCAGCCAGCGCTCGTACAGGATCAGTAGCATCGATATGTTACGGGGCCTGGTGATTGCAATCATGGCCATCGATCATGCACGCGACTTTCTGATGGTTGCCAGTACGCAAGATCCAATGGCTGATCCGAACATTGGTCCCGCGCTGTTTTTTACTCGTTGGATCACTCACTTCTGCGCTCCCGTTTTTGTCTTGTTGGCCGGCACAAGTGCAGGCCTGATGTCCGCAAGAAAAAGCCCGAGCGTTCTTGGGGGATTCTTACTCAAGCGCGGCATCTGGCTTATTGTCGTCGAATTAGTTGTCATTTCGTTCGCCTGGTCGTTCAACCTGCGTATCCCTGAATTCGGCGGAGGGATGGTCGTCGCAATGCAGGTTATTTGGGCAATCGGTGCTTCGATGGTTGTACTTGCGGGCGCCCAATATCTTGGTCGAACCGCCTGCCTGTTTATTGGCGTCATCCTCCTGCTTGGTCACAACGCACTGGACCCCTTCTGGCCCACTGCCGGGATGACGGACGTCGGACTGCCTCTGTGGGCAGGTCTTCATACCCAAATGGCCTACGTGCTTGGTCCTGTCTTCGTTGTCGTTTCTTATCCGCTTCTTCCCTGGATAGGCGTAATGCTCATTGGATACGGTTTCTCTTCTGTGTTCGAGCGAAGTCCGGATGAGCGGTTCAAAGTCCTCGTTCGATTGGGGGTATTAATAACGATTCTCTTTCTACTTGTTCGGGGAATTGATTTATACGGTGACCCTAACACCTGGATCATGCAGGAGGGTGGAGCAATTGCGACTATTATCGATTTTCTTAATACGACGAAGTACCCTCCAAGTTTGTCGTTCCTGCTAATGACGCTGGGTCCGGCTCTCATCTTCACTGCCTTCGCTGAACGAATGAGCGGATTTCTGAAAGACACGTTGGTCATGTTTGGCCGTGTGCCCTTTGCGTTCTACGTAGCGCACTTGTACCTGCTACACCTTTTCGCTATCGGACTGGGTGTCTTGCAGGGTTTTAGTCCGTCGCAGTTCTTGACAATCTTTTTCTTGTACCCTGCGGGCTACGGACTGAATCTTGGCGGCGTCTACGTTGGTTGGTTGCTCGCAATGGTGATGCTATATCCGTTGTGTAAATGGGTCGCCGGCGTGAAAGCCAGACGGAAGAGTTGGTGGTTGAGCTACGTTTAGAACCGTGATCGGCAATTTGCAACTGCATTATCAGAGATAGCGCTCAAACAGTGGTGACGATTAAACATGGCGAAGACCAACGACCCAACCGAGGCAATCCGGGATACGGCTGCGGCATTTCCGGAAGTTGCGAACGGCACCTCATGCAATCAGTCGTCCTTCAAGTCGGGCAAATCATCCTTCCTTTTTATCGGGCCGGGACGAAAGGGAATTGGCTACAAGGCGATGTTCAAGTTGACGGAATCGATGCCGCAGGCGAAAAAGCTCGCTCTGAACGAGCCAGACCGTTTCGAAGTGGGCTCGACTGGCTGGGTAACCGCACGATTTTCTGCCGAGAAGCCGTTGTCCAAATCGATTTGGTCGAAGTGGCTCGATGAGTCATACAAACTTTCGACCGCGGCGCCCAAGAAGCGATGATCGTGTGTTCCGGCTCATTTCTTCTCGAACGTCCAGTTGGCGAGTAACACGGTATTGGGATCCATCATCACGTTCGAAACCTTCTTGTCGACATCTGTCGTGCTTTTAACGGTTGCACCTGCCTTCACTGCGAGGCTAACGATCTCCGACGTGCCGTCATCGTATTCAACACGAAGGTCAACGTTGAGGTCAAACTTATAGGTGTCTTGCACTTGCCGCAACTCGACTACGAGTTTATTATTTCTGAAGCGCCAGGATCCTTGCAGCCCAGGGATACCTCCCTGAAACAACCACTGTTGAAAGAACTGATCGAGATCTTCCCCAGATGCGTCTTCCATGTGCCACTGCAGATCCGCCGTCTGCGCGTTTCGATTCATGAACTCCGCGTAGTAAGAGCGGATGCCGGCGTTGTATGTCTCGACGCCGAGTTTATTGCGCAGCATGTGCAGCGTCCAGGCGCCCTTCTGGTACATCATTGATCCCGAAACGTTATTCAGGTCCTCGATGTAGTCTCGAACGAGTTGGAAGTCGTAGTTGTCTACGTAGAACTTGCGGATCGAATTTCGGGAATTGGTGAGTCCCTGCACAAAATTATCATGGCCGTACAAATGCTCGCGGAACAGCAACGTGTAGTAGGTAGCAAACCCCTCGCTGAGCCAGACGTCGTTCCAGTATCGTTCCGTCACAGCGTTACCGAACCACTGATGGGCGATCTCGTGGATGATTACGTGTTGCCACCTGCGGGATCGGTCTCCCGTCACTGACTTATCAGCATACGCCGGTGTTGATGCGGCCTCCATGCCGCCTCCGGGCGTCGCGTTCGAGACGATGTTTGCCAAGCGCTTGTTAACATACGGCCCGATCAAATCTGAGTAAAACGCGAGTACTTTTTTAGAGGGTTCGGCAAAATCGTAAAACCCTTTGTCACGGTCTTGCCAGTAAACCCAGGTCTCAATTGGCACGTCGCCGTACGTATCGACTTGCTGGATGGCAAATTGAGCGACGCCAACGAAGAACAACCACGGAGCTGTTGGTACGGGGTTGTCATAGTGCGTGCGCCGAGTGCCGTCACCCAAGTCCGTTTCTTCGACAATCGTCCCATTTGATGCAACCTGATATTTCGTCGGCGCTACAACGATCATTTCTGTTGTCGCCTTCTCAGAGGGATGGTCAACAACTGGCAACCAGTTTCGGACCCGCGACGACCAATTGTCACTAAAGAATGTCCGGTCGCCATATTTGTTAGGGCCGATTACTAGTCCACTGGCCGGCATGCCGCCGTAATGCACGGTTATTTCTGCATGGTCGCCAGCCTTCAGGCTGTTGCCGAGATTAACGCTGACTTTGTCATTCTCGTGTTGAAACGATACCTCGGCTCCGGCCGATTCAACCTTCGTTACCGTCATTCCCTTGCCATCAAGTTCGTCGGATTTCTTGATGAGATCCAGTGCGAGTGTCTGACTGCCGGGAGCCAGGATCCTCGCAGATACGGTGGTGACTCCAGCGATCGAATCTGAATCATCCGAAAAGACTACGTTGAAGACGTAGCCAACAACGTCAATGTCATTGTTACGAGGATAGGCGTCGCGATACTGAGCGTCTGCCGTTGTGCAAAAAACGGAGAGTAGGATCGAGGCGGTCAGGAGCTTCGGGGACATGTGGCAGATATAGTTGTGTGGGCGGGCGTCAGAAATTGAAGAGCTTGTTGCGCGAAAGAAGATAATAGGCAAGAGACAGGGCTGTCGGCAAGTTGTTGGCCATCTGTCCGCGTTTTGCCGCCGTTTGCCTGATTTGGGTTCGACATCCTCGGGATCCGAATCGAGACAGTCCTGTTGTTTGTCGGCGGTAGGGTGGGCGCCTGGCTCGGTCTATTCCCAGTGTGCGATCTGCCCGCGCATTTTCGAGCCTTTTTGGGGAAACGGTTCCTGGGGCAGGTCACTTGCTGGTGTAAATCCGCATTGAGGCATTGACGCCATCCGCAATTACAAAATCGGCATAGGCATCCCCGTTTACATCCGCGACGACCACACCCCAGGGAGTAGCCATTCCCGGCAAGTTCGTGGCGCTCAGTTTGGCGGTTCCTCCGAGTAGCACGAGTACATCCGACGCCCAGCTTGTAACAATCACGTCGTCGAATCCATCGCCGTTAATGTCGCCTGCATCCATGTCTTTTGCACCCGCAGACATCTGGAACCGGGAGGATTCGATTTCTACAAAACCTCCGAGGCCATCACCCAAGAACGTAACGACGGACGAACCGCCTCGTTCGGAGGCGGAAACCACGTCAAGCACGCCGTCACCGTTAAGGTCGGCAACCGTGGCCGCGAAGGGAGGAGGTGCATCGAGTCCGACCGGTGGTCGAAAAGATAAACCGGGTGAATCGTTGGACATTGTTATTGCGATGACCTGCGGATTGGGCGTTACGATATCCACACGTCCGTCGGAGTTCAGGTCTTTCAGTACGAAGCCCCGGTACGGATCCCCGCCTACGTTTACAATTGTCCCATCGGCGTTAAAGTCACCGCGGCCATTCCCTTGGAAGACGCGCAAACCCTCGCCGCTACGGTCGTCGACAACAAGATCGACGCGGCCGTCGTTGTCCATGTCTTCGATCGCAACCGAGTGCGGGTGTGGACGGACACTCACCACAAAAGGCGAATTTGGTGCAGTATGAAAATCCCCGTGACCATCGCCAAGTAGAATGGTTACGTAGTCGGTTTCGTGGTTTGCAACCACGAGATCAACATCGCCATCACCGTTGATATCTGCCGTGACCAACCCGTTCGGATTCGGTCCGGCGGGAAATTCGCCCATCCGTTCAAAATGTCCGATGCCATCGCCCAGGAATACAATGACCTTTCCTTCAGACTGGCTCGCGACGAGAAGGTCTAGGTATCCATCCTGGTCAACATCCGCGGCAGCCAGAGATACTTGGCCTGCCGAAACGTCGATGCACTGGGCTTCAAATTCGACTCCGCCGATTGTCACTGAGTCGATGTCACACGCGGACAAAGAGAATAATGCCAAGCTAAGTATTGCTGTATTCATGCCTAACGGAAATTGAGTGACGAATTCGGATCGACGATTCGCGCATCGGACCTTGTCTTCGGTTGGCGGGCGACTAGTGTTCAGGGGACAGGGACAACTTCAATGTTCCTACCGCGCAATGGCGAGCGATTTGGTTGATGTTCGACTTCCCGCTGTCAGACGAACAAAATATAGGCCGGATGCTAACCCCGACTCGTCGAACGAAAAACTGTGTGATCCCGGTTGAAGCGGTCGTTCCAGAAGGATGGCTCGCCTTCGTCCAACGATGTCAAACAATTCAATGTGGGCAGATGCAGCACCTTTCGCGTGCTTATCGGCAGGGGCGAGATCGAAGGATACGGTAAATGCCCCACCGGACGGATTTGGGTAAATCGAATTGAGCGCGGTCACAAGTTCTGGTTGGGTTGCGTCTGCATCTGTATTCGTAATCAAGACCGCAGGATCCCCGATAGCAAACGTTCCAGTTGTGGTGACCCCTTCAACGAAGATCTGGTTTGCAACGGAGTCGACGATCCCTCCGACTAACTGCCATCGGCCAGCACTTCGTTGCAAAATGCGTAGGTCTTTTTCCCAGCTTTGTACGCCCCCGCGGTCTAAGTCGGTCTGGCTGTAAAAGAACGTTAGATCCGCGCTGAAATCTCCGCCGATCGTTCTGGTTGCCCATACTTTCGCCGCCGCCTCGCGCAAGCCGACCGGTTGGTCAATGAACAGTGAGGCAGACATCGAGCTGACGCTGCCCAATTCTGAAAACGTCGTCTGAAGAAACGGCCCGTCGTCGGTCTCAAACGAATACAGTGTGCCCGTCGCCGCCACATCCACGTTTTCATTTGAGCCGTCAATTGTTATCGACACGGGAACGGCGACCAACTGCTTGTCGGGGTCTGATGTCTCAATTCGTATCGTATCGCGGTATATACCTGGAGCAAGTCCCGTCAGTGCGAGGTCCACGCTAAACTGGTCAGCGCCACCGGCAGCGATCAAGCCATTCTGTTGTTCGATTTCGATGAAATCATCCGTCGTCACAATGCGGAACACAGTTCCCGTTTCCGGCAGTTCAGCGACGTACGGGGGCGATGTACCTCCGTCGAGCTGAACGAGTTGTATTCGCCGAAATACTTCTGCGCCAAATTGGTTTTCGTCACCTTCGAAGAATTTTAAATACCCGCTATCGCCAGGAGTTTGGTCTACTGGGCGTGTGAAGTAGATCCAATCAGACGCAGGGTCATCGGATCCCGGTGATACCGGGTGGTCTCCGTAGATATCGAAGACGCCATTCGGACTGCCCGAGTCGCAATCTTCGCAAAGCAAAGGAATCATCCGGATATCATCCGCTGAATTTTCCATTTCTGCGTCGCCGACCTGCCACAACTCGAACGGTATGTCGACCACTACTCTGTCCGAGTACCAACGCATCGCTTTACCGCCAGCTTCTGTAAATCGGATTTCGTAGTCACTTCTTTGAAGATCAGATTTGGGAAAAGCTCGCGAAAGAAAATTGTTGTACGAACTATCAGCCTTTCCCGCATGGATGATCCACGTAGCATTTGAGCCGGCCTGCTGATAGCCGGGGGTCGGAACGAGAGCTTCTCCGCTGTGTGGGAATCCCGTCGAGTCTTCCGCGTAAGCGGCGTAATCCGGTGGCACCAGCTTTCCATTTGCATTGGCCACGGTCAGGAAATCCTGTAGCGGTGGCTGCCATCGACTCACGTCCCACTCGAGTCCGACCGTCCCGCCGTTCGATAACGACACGGCGACCACGGTGTCGAGTGGCTGTTGTAACTCGATATCGAAAGAGGAAACGGTCTGGAAATTGGGCACGCCGGCCACGAAATCTGGTTCTGCAAATTCCCGCAGTAGCACGGCGTCTCGAACGGTCTCCACATCCTGCTTAAGTTTGGTAACCGAGTCAAGGTTTGAAGATCCGCGAGACCAGACAAACGCTTCGACAAGCTCCTGCTCGCCGCCGACCGGCAGTTCGAAGGGTCCGGTCCCAGCGATGAATCGTCGATCTGACGGAGCAATCGCCTCTCCGCTTCCAGTGTTAAACTCTGTCCAATAGTCTGGAGGTGTTCCTGAATAGAGAAAGTTTGTTGGGCGAGACGTGAAGGCGTCGGTGCCGTCACCGCCGAACGTTGGTAGAGATCCGTCACGCCAAAGGCCTGTCAGGTAATTGTGGAAGTCTTCGAGCGTGCGCGGATCACTGTTAGGTCCTCTTCCGCCATCATAAAAAGAGAGAGCGCTCGACATTTTTAAGTTTCGATGGTCCGGAATCAAAACGCCGTTCACGATTGCGGTATCACCGGGTGCGGAAACCGCTGGGCCGCTGATAACGACAACGCCAACAGCGGGTGGAGCCACGCCATATCCGCCGCTGCCTTCGTCATCGTTGTCACTGTTGTAGGCATAAGCCAGGCTGAGCGTACTGTCGCTGCCGACATAATCATCGTGGAAGCTGCCTAGGTCTGGATCGACAAACCGTCCAGCAAATACGTCCGTGAGTGCCGAATCACCGCGATTAAATATCCGGTACTTCAGGATAACGCTTGTCGACAGCGGACCCTCCAGCGCGACGACGCCAGCAGCTCCATGGACCTCAACGCCCATCGGCGGCGAGCCCGTAATTTCATGGACGCCGGCAGCATCGTTCATGATCCACCACGCCATTTGGTGTCCCAGAATTGCCGGGCGTTCACCGCCATCAAGATCGATGGTACGATCAAGTCTGGCTGACAGCGGTTGTTCGAGGATGTTGATCAAACTTCCGTGCGAATCCAAAGTCGGTGCACCTAGTCCCGTTGGCCAATTGGCCAGGTCATCAATGGCGAGGCCAGTCGAGTCGAATTGGTGAACATCATCGATCGAAACCAGCCAAACGTGGTCGAAGTCAGCGCAATCAGTTAGTGGTCCGGATTCGCCAATCGGTCCAGGGAAGAATTCAGGGCGGAAGTAGGTTTGAGCGGCGATGCGGATATCGCCGTCCATTGTTTTACCTCCAAGCCAAAGTGCGGACGCAAAAAGCGCATTGGCCGTGCCGTTCTTGGGCACTCTGAAGTGACTCTCTCTGGCCCCGTGGAAAAGTGCGCCGCTGTTAGAAATCAACGCATCGACATCAGCAAAATTTAAACGCGCCGTGGCGATGCCTGGCTCGCATTGGGCACGTGCCTCATGTGGTGTGCCTG
>CBDTVC010000058.1:0-9207 GCA_965363925.1 uncultured bacterium
TTCTTGATTTTCATCATTCCGGGCAGCCACAGTTTGTCCTGGACTACGCCGTGCTTGACGCCTGCTTCATGCGCGATGCGGTACAAATCGTAGGCATTTTCACTGGTCAATGCCGTTGGCTTTTCGCAATAAACATCCTTGCCTGCGGCGATGGCCTGCTTGACAGCATCCACCCTTCGGACGGTAGTCTGAGCGTCAAAGTATATTCCGTACGAATCGTCCGACATAACACTATCCAGATCCGTCGTCCACTTTGTTACGTTGGCCCGTTTCGCAAGTGCTTTCAGCTTCTCCTCGTTTCGACCAACCAAAACCGGATCGGGCATAATCATTCTGCCATTCGACTCCACGCCTCCCTGATCCCGAATGGCTACGATCGATCGTAGCAAATGCTGATTGCTTCCCATTCTTCCAGTGACACCATTCATGATGATGCCGACCCTAACGCTTTCCCCTGCTGCCATTTTCCTCTGGTGTTTTAGTCGCGGTGTTTTTCAGTAGCGGTGTTTTTCAGTAGCGGTGTTTTTTCAGTAGCGGACCGGCAAGTCTAT
Organism: uncultured bacterium; assembly: GCA_965363925.1. GTDB lineage: Bacteria > Bacteroidota > Rhodothermia > Rhodothermales > JABDKH01 > JAGQWL01. Next base: position 552 of record CBDTVC010000058.1, read on the forward strand.
CGGCCTCACTAGCGATCGGCCTCCGCAGCCGGATCCGTACATTGCGGCTGGGACCCTGGCGGAAGTGCAGGCACATCAACACCCTCTTTAGGTAGCGTTCCATCCAATTCCTGCCGCCAATGCGCAACGTCTCCGGCCGGACCGTAGCAATACAACATTGTGAGCGGGTCTTCGCCGATATTGGTCAGCTGATGAAACTCGTTTGGTGGAATGTGGACGAGCTGACCCGCGGTTAGCGGATACCGCTCTTTCCCAAGGCACATTTCACCAGTCCCTGACAGCACAAAATAGATTTCCTCCTGGTCCTGGTTATGCCACGGCACTTGTCCGCCGTTTGCTTCCAATTCGACCAGTCCCATGCTGAAATTCTCGCACGAAACCGGTGACTGTCCGCCAACCAGGTTCTTGGTTCTTCGACGAGCCGGATACGTCCGGCCCTCGATTTCGTTCAGATCTGCAATAAGCATAGCACCACTCGTGATTCTCTTGGCAGTAGTGGATGGAGCGCATGCGCACCGTTGTATTTTCGTCTAGTCGGTTACCCTGTGGAAGGCGAGATACGGCTCCTTGTTTATTAGTCGCTGCAAATACAGCGATGCCTCGCGAAGATGATAATCTCCCCACATTACTGATTCACCGCTGGCCACCTTTCTACCTTCAGGAACATGGTCCCACCGATTTGGCCAGTGGTACTCTCCATGAAGCAGCAGCCCGTGATGATTTGGATCTGTTGACAGGTAAGGTTCTGACAGCAATGTGTCCATCACCTTCAATCCAGCGGCGGTGTAGCGTGCCGACGCACTGTCATTGCCCATTTCGCCTTCGTAACGTCCAAGGCGCAACAAACCCTGTGCTGTGATCGCCGCGGCAGAACTATCAACCGGTTCAAAATCGTTAAACGGATCAGCCGGGATGTTGAGATAGTCGCCGATCTTCTCCAAGCCTGGTGCTCCCGTATCCCAATACGGCACGCCACACGTGCCGGCTTGTTCGATGTAGTAATCCGCTGAAGCTCGCGCCGCTTTTAACAAAACGGACTCAACTTCTTTGCGACCACCGTGCGAGTCGAGATCACTATCAGGCAGTGCCTGAACAAATTCCAGTTCCTCCGCATAGCCGCAGACTACCCATGCTAGCGCACGAGTCCACGTAGTAAACGGAGAATATCCCTGCTGGGTACTCGGGCACCGATAGGCACCCCCGTTTGTATTAAATATCGCCTCGTGTGCGACACGTCCGCGTACGTCGTAGCCGTCACGCCCCTCGCCGTAGTACACGATATATTTGGCCGTCGTGAACATGTGGTCGAGGGATCGGAAAAGCAGCGAAACCGATTTATCCTGTTCACCCTTTAATTCGTGCCCAAGCAAGTGTCCGACGCCGAGCGAACGCATCGAACGGATCGTATCCGCAAAGAGCGAATGTGCGCCGTTAAACGAGGTGACATAACCGCGACCATCCGCGATCGAGGTCCATCGCTCTGCTTGAACAGCGCCCGAGCATTTCAGCGCCATCTCGTAGAAATTGCGCTCCCATGTTCCACCATCGATTCGACCCTCCAGCAACAGTCGAAGCAAGTTGCCATACGTACTCACATTGTTGAAGCCGTGATCGTGTACACCAAAGTGCGTGACGTGCGGCGCCATGTAGGCAACCGTATTCTCTCTGCCTGATTTCAGAAATTCAGCGTCACCGGTAGCATCAAACTGCAGCAGCGCTGACCCGTACTGAAAACCCTGCGTCCAATCAGTCCAACCTCGAGTGGTATACCGGCCATTGACGGTGTACACCGGTGCACCGTCGGCTGGATCGAGATCTCGCTCCATTGCCTTGATCTTTGCTGCCGAGACTTCCCACATTCGGGAAATCTTCGGGGCGAGATCAACAGGTTTGATTTGGCCTGAAAGGTCAATCATCGATAGCTACTGTTTGTGCGTTTCGAAGGCGGAGCACGACAACGCGTGCACTACACAAGCTTGATAAACTTCTCACCACGAAGCGGCTCGCCTTTTTTGCTCGTGATCGTACTGGCAAACGGGCTATCCATTTTTTCATCAGCGGCAAAGTTGATCCCGTCGGGAATGAAGATGGCAACCAGCGCACGTCGAGATTGGTCCGTCGTGTTTGGCTTCGTGTAGTGGAACGTCAGGCCATGATGGAACGTGCAGCTTCCCTTTTTGAGTTCAACCGGTACGGGGTTCCAGCGTTTTCGTTGTTCATCCGAAACGAGATCGATTAACTCAGACCCTTCCCCTTCGAACGAAATCGGAGCAAGCTCGCCAGACAAATGTGAGCCATCAATGAACTGCATACAACCGCGGTCGATCGTGACGTCATCCAAAGCCATCCAGCATGACAACATTCCCGACTCCTTCGAGGGCCAGTACGGTTGGTCCTGGTGCCACGGCGAGGCGGCGCTTGGCCCGGGGTCCTTCACGAGCGCTTGATCATGATAGAGTCGGATGCTCTCGCTACCGGTCAGTCTAGCCGCCATCTTTGCTACCCGGCCACCGTAGAGATAGTCTTTGACTTCGGGGTTCGTCTCCCACAGATTCAACATTTGAAGAATCTTGGCGTTGCCTCCGCCGTCACCGGCAAGATCCCGTACAAGCCCAGTCTTCAGCCCTTTAGCACGATCGACGGCGGTGCGCAAGGCGTCAACCTCATCCGCAGACAAAACATCGTCAAAGCGGACGTAGCCATTCTCTCTATAGAACTCAACCTATTCATCACTTACTGGATAAGGCGTTGCAAACAAATCGGAAGTACGGGTTTCACTCATCTCTAACTACCTGCTCTCAAGTTACTTTCAGGACATCATATCCCGAGGATTACACAAGTACTAACGTAAGCGCATGTCAAATTCGATTCTGCACCGGAAGAATAAACGGGACAAAAGCGCTGCAAACTCCTACTGTTCTACGTGATCTATTATGGAAAGTCCTTTAAAGTCCAGCTTACGTCGAAGCTTCCCGTAAGACATGTTCAATTCCTCGCTCCCCTTCGCTGCGTTGAGAAAAGGACCCTCATATAACGGCCAGTTCTCATAGTCGACTGGTTTGCCGTCAATAATCGGATTCTTGCCATAGGTGACCTCAATTGTTTCACCACGTAAGCTGGTAAAGGCCACACTTGGAACAGGCGAAACGCTGTATTCAAGCGGCAAAGCCACAACTGCGTCCATGAACGATTCGAACGAGCCATCTTCCGCGTCACTGCCAACCTGGAGAACGCCACCGTTCTGAAGTGCGGTACTGAACAGGCGCTTGCTGCCATCCTCTTCAGTGCGCCAGATGTATTTCGCCAACGGATGGTAGGCGATGTAGGCTTTCCCGCCGCGCGCAAAGATCCAGCCCGAGTCATGTTCCGTCAGGTCTTCCAACCTCCGCGAAAAGAACCCGCTGACGGTCGAAAATATTGCTCCCTTCGGGATACTGTACAGCGCAATAAGTGCATTCTGGGACTGCACAATAAACTCGTGCGGAGACCCGCCCGTCCACTTATCAGGGTCCTCGTACTCGACCTTCGACCGAGCGATCAGACCACTGACCATATCCCATTGCTCGCCGAAGTACATAGTGCCTTCCTCCGGAGTGGCAGACGGGTTGGTTGTGAAAAACATATTGTATCCAACTTCGGGATCGTCAATCGCCCACTGGAGCTCCCAGGTGTGCTGTTGAATAGGCTGGAGTAGTCCACCTTGTGTGGAGCCCAGCGTGTATTCCTCCCGCATGTACGCATACTTATAGACCGGGAGGTTCTTGACGTCTGAGTTTCTGATCCGGTGCCGCGTTCGTTTCAATTCTCGGTGTACGTACGGCGTGGACCGGTCCGTTGCAATGTGATACAAAATCTCGGGTGGTTCATATCCGCTGAGAGCAAGCATTACCGATCCAGATTTTGGTTGGAAAGGAGTGTTGTCAAAAAGTAACCACGCCAGGCCCGATGAGTTTTCCCTCCACCTCTGCAGTAGCGCCTTCGGATAAATCCGACTGGACGCGCCTGCGTGAACGCCATTGAGACTTTCTACCGCGAAATCTGCCAGCAAGAAATCCAGCATCATCTCGGCCCGCAACTTCATTGCAGGATCCTCTGCATAGGCGTAGAGCTGAGCCATCGGTATGATGTAAAAATTGAGGTACCCGGGGGAATCGTACTCGCCTTGGCCGATCGTTGTCGAAATACGCATCCAGTCGATCAAGTAGTCTTCGGCTTCGTCGAAATTCTCTTGCGAGCTCTTGCCGTTGAACCACATTTCGCCCGGCTCGTCCGGGTACATTTGAGTCACGAGATACATTGAGCTGTAATACATCGCCCAATGGTTCTCGGTGTCGCCGCGAAACGGCATGTAGGTTGTCCACAGCCGACGCATTTTTGCTCGATACTCAGGCGACAGGCTATTCCTGCCGACATACTGGACCTCGAGGAAAGGAAACATCCAGAACATGTCCCCGCGTGGATCGGGCAAGAGCTCATCCAGTCGCGCCTCGACCCAGTCCATCTGAATGCCTCGGGCCAACTTGCCCATCATGTCATAGTAGCCGCCCCGAGATAAATCGGTCGAATCAACATTGTATGCATAGTAATCAATGACCTTCTCGGCTCTATCACGGTAGCCTTCGAGTTGATCCGCCCGACTGATATGCTGCGTTTGCTGCGCGCTCGCGAGCGGTATCGCAAAGAGGAACAGCGTGACGAAACAGATAGCAGAAACCGCCAACTCGCGATGACCACATTCACGTGTAAATAGACACTTCATTATTTCGCCCCTCTCTTTCTAACGAACTCAAGATCAAACACAAGCGTACCAAACATTCCCGCATACGTCCACGACTTTCCGTCGTTGTCCGAGTAGAGCACACCTTCCTCAATCGTTGCGGCCCACAATCGACCCGGAACGCCTGGATCAAACTCTACTTGATAGAAACCATCCGTAGGCAGGCCTCGAGTTTTCTTTTTCCATCGTCGGCCTCCATTGGTAGAGATCATAACTCCAGTTTGCCAGCCAGCTGCCGCCATGTGTTTCGAATTGTGCGGATCAACGGTTGCAGCATAGAAATTCTTTCCAGCTATGTGTCTACCGCGGGCGTAGCTCCACGATTTGCCGTTATCGTTAGATAGCATGACACCGCTTCCGCGGGTGCCGGCAATCCAAATTGATGGATCAGTTGCACTTTGCTCCAGGTCAAGAATTGACACGTCGTCTGAGACTCGTTTCCACGAATCTCCTCCCATCGATTCAAATACTCCGCCATCCATACCCGCGAGTACTCTCCCGGTGACAGACGGATCGTAGACAAGTTTCGAGGTGAATTTCTTGGCAACTTCCGTTGTGGTCTCAGTCCATGAATCCCCGCCATCAGCTGATTTCCAAATACCGTAGGCCCCGGCAATCAGAATCTCACGTGGATTGTTTGGATTGATCTTGACGTCTTGAAGTTCAGTGACCTGCCAACCCGTTACAATCTTCCATGTCTTGGCACCGTCTTTGGAACGCAACGCCCCGTTTCCTCCAGCAAGAAAGACAACATCCGGCTGCTCAGGCAAAATGGACACCGCACGGATTCCAGGATGATTCCATCCGACGTGCGCCCAGGTTGTGTCACCTGAAAATCGATGCAATCCGCTCTCTGCAAGCAGGGAGCCTACCACGTAGCCTTTCGACTTTATGAGGCCGGCGTAAAGGTCGTACTCCTGCGCAGCAGCGTCCTTCGTTCCCGAAAAACCAACCAACGCGAACACAAGCGCCGTCAGGGCGACTGCCAGTCTCGTTTTTTTAATCTCCATCATCCTTTCACCAGTTCATCCATCATCTTGGGGCAGCGATCCAGCTATCCGTTCGCTGCTACGGGTTTCAACCCTGCTCCATGCCAACGGGCGAAACGAAGTCCGGAACCGCAACCAGGCCCTTCGCTTCGATACTATTACGCATACACTCGTCGACGGCCAAAGCCTGCAAGCCAACTCGGCCATCCGTCTCCACCTCACTTCCAGACAATAAGGCCTCCGCAAATACGCATGCTTCTCTGTGGTAACCGTCAGCTTGATTATCATTGTAGTCGAAAACGGTCCACTCACTTTCTTTTCCCTGGAAACCCTGCGCCGACGAAAGGGTCACGGAATGCGGCGTGTATATGATGTTCCGCTTTGTCATTGCCAACCTGCACTCAAACAGTACTGGTGTGCAGTAGTTGCTCGTCATCATGACGTATGGGCCGTCCTCCGTGTACATCATTGCCGTTACGCTGTCCTTAATCGGTGGCTTTACGGTGACGGACCTCGCCGTCGCGTAGACGTGCGAAATCCGACTCATGAAATAGTGCACAAGGTCAATCCCGTGAATTCCAAGCTGTGTCACGGGTAGCAGCGGACAATATTCTGGTTGAAGGCGCCAGGCATCGGGGGGAATGTGCGGCGTGTTGTTGGCCGAGTAATGCATATCCATTGAAACGATCTCACCGCATTCCCCACTGTCGAGGAGTTCTTTGACCTTACGGCTTGAGCGGTTGAACCGCATGTGATGCGCCACCATCATGTGGAGGTTCTTCTCTTCTGCGAGCTCAACCATCGCGAGCCCATCAGCCATCGTATTCGCAATCGGCTTTTCTACGAACACATGTAATCCAGCGTTGAGGGCCTCGCTCACCTGATCAAGGTGCAGGTGATTTGGTGTATTGATCGCGATTGCATCCAGGCCGCCACGCTGAATCAGTTCCGTCATCGACGACGTCGAGAAGCAATCAAACCGCTTGGCGGAAAGTGATCGTTCCTCCTCAGATGTATCACATACGGACACAACATTAAGTTTGTCGCACAACTCAATCGCGGTCTGAATCGTTCGGCCGTGCCCTCCAAGCCCAACAATACCGATGTCAACCCTATTCTTGTCAAGTACCTGTTTCCCCACGTCTGCTCCCCCTTTTTCCGTTACCCAATATTTCTATTGACGGATATTGAGCCGCCTAATCTTCTACCGCCCAATCATCCGGTGTAAACCAATCAGCGAGTGGCAGGATTAGATGCTCTACTCCATCATTCAATTTTTCGCTGCAAGTCGCAATTCACCCAGTATCAAACGAACACGGTCCAAACTGCGTTTAGAACCTTCTTCCCCTGGGACATAATGAGTCTCGATCGTAACATGATTGAGATCAAATCCGTCCTGCCTCGCCTCATACACCCAACCAAGAATGTCCTCCCACGGCGTCACACCTTCGCCCACTGGGCGCCACGGCATGGCCGGATCGTTGGGTTGATAATCCTTCACGTGCAAGTTGACCATGTACGGTCGAACGGTTTCGAATTCTGTACGTGTCGGAATGTGCCCACCCCAGTGACTATTGGCTGGATCCCAGTTTAGTCGCAAGTACGGGTTATCAATTTCTTCGATGAAGTCAACGCAGTCCTGTGCGCCGTCAAACCAAAAATTCGGCTCGTTTTCCACTGCAAGCGTTACGCCGGCTTCCTGTGCAAGGACACACGTCCTCTTCAGAACGTCTATAATCTTCGCACGTGACTCGGAGTTCTTGTCCTTCATTTCAAACCCAAAGATGATCATCCGCGAACAACCAAACTCTTTGGCTCGCCGCAACGCGCGAGGAATTTTTTCAATTAGATCCGTTTCAATTGCCGCAGCGTCCTCAATCGGACTTTTGAATACTCCTGGCGAAACGGCCGTAATCTTCGCACCCCGCTCGATCGCGCGGTGAACGGCTGCAACTTCATCGCCATCAAAGAACGGAAATCGCCGGCTTCTTCCTTCTCGCAATTCGAAGCGATTGACGCCCCACGAATCACATAGGCTTAGAGACCGGACGATGTCTCGCGACACCTCGTCCGTTACAAATCCAATTTGAATTTCTTTCTGCTCCATAATTTCTAAAATGCGTATCCGATTACGTTGATTTGGGCCGAGTCTGATCCGCCGAAACTGATTCAGCTTTCGAGGATCAGTTCTTCGCTCCAGCCCCACTTGCCGCCACCTTAACTCCTGCGATTACTCGATCGCACTCGTCTTTTGAGTTAAAAATGTGTGTGGAGATGCGAAGGCCGTCCAGGTCTTGTTCCGTTACGATTCGACACCGAAGCCTGTAGTCGGGACTTGCCAAAAGGGAATACAGCTTGTCATATCGTAAGCTTGCCACCTTAATCGTCGTGATCGCGGCACCGAGTGCATCACTTTCCGGTGACAATACCGTTACGCCGTCAATCTCCTTCAATCCCATTTGCAGATAACTAGCCAGTTCCCTTCCCCGATCACGAACCCGGTCTATTCCGATACTTTCGAGAAAATCAACGCTCGCCCCGATTCCGATAATTGACGACGCGTCGCGCGTCCCAGGCTCGTACCGAACAGCGCTGTCGGCATAATCGAACACACTTGGCAGCTCGTAATCTGAATTCGAATACGAGCCCACCTCCGTTGGGACAATGTCGCCAAGACGAGCATGCTTCACGAATAGAAAACCTGTTCCGTGCGGCGCACCCATCCATTTGTGCGCACACGCAGCGAAAGAGTCACAGTCTATCTCGGGCAAATCTATTGGGATCGCTCCGGCTGACTGGGCACCGTCGACATGGAACCAGATACCCTTCGAGTGCGCAAGGTCCGCGATTGCTTTCACCGGCAAAAGAATCCCAGTTGATGCCGTAATGT
>CBDTVC010000059.1:0-9202 GCA_965363925.1 uncultured bacterium
CTTTGCGAATGTCAGGGTAGGTAAGCTGGTTTTCGTGAAAGTACAATACGATCGGCGTCTCGGATAGAGCCGGTCGAGTAAGAGCAAGAAACGCGGGCAAGTTGACCATGTCGGTCGCAAAGATCAGATCAGGTACGTCGCCCGATTCAACGGCAAGATTTGCTTTCTTTGCAAGCGTCACCGCGCCACCCTGCATTCGCCATTTCCAGAAGCGCGAAGCCATCGTGATCGTTTGAAACTCATGATTCGAATGGTCAACCAGTCCATCGAGGAAATTTCGATGGGATCCGCCATACCACGGTTCAAGCGCGAGGATTTTTGCCATTTCAAGTTACCTAGTTCCGTGTCACCGCCGCGACGAGACGCTCCTTGAGCTCAATTTCCTCCTCTTCGGTTGTCGGTCGGACAATCGAAACCGAACGTACCTGCAGGTGATCTCGGAGTGCGGAATCCTGCACTTCTTCTGCAGTCACCATGGCCTCGTCACCCGGCTTTAATAGAATTGACCGTGTCGCCATTTGAACCGCAACCGGGGTTGCATTGGTGTTCTTTATAACCATTCCACGGCGCTGCCTGCCTGTCATGTAATCCTCGAAGTTCTTTGTGAGCGGCCCATAAGCGGTCACGTGACCGCCGAGTCGCCCAGATAATGTCAATTGCCGTGCCAGCCGCAAAGCCCTGACAATGAGGCATGACCGAGGCTGAAATATACGCTTCCTCCCGCGGTCCGAGAGGAAATACGGGGATTGTTGGTCATGAAAGCGTTTTTAAACCTCAATTTGCGTCCAGGAAAGCCCAGAAAGCTGATTTACAGGTTACGAATCCAATTCCAGGGCTGTCTGTTGATCGTCAGACTCGCTTTCCGAAACGTCCGTAACAGTGATGATCAACGTAAATCCACTCAAACAATTAGTCAAGTGGACTCGCAGGCTGGCCACAGATGTTCTCAATCTCGTGTATCCGCCACTATGCATGTGTTGCGGATCCATGACACATCCGCACGTGCCACTATGTTTATACTGTGCTGATTCAATGGATAAACCACTTCCAGACGAAGTCGTGGGACACATCAGGAGCATGCACCCCGGAACATGTGTAGCTGAGGCAACTGCCTTGTGGGTTTTCGAAAAGTCTGGACCGGTCCAGCGAATTCATCGCGAGTTGAAATACGGAAACAGGCCATACTATGGCTACCTGCTTGGTCAGCTTCTGGGAAGAGACCTTCTCCCGAATCACGCAAAAGACATCGACCGGATTATCCCTATCCCGCTGCACAAGAAGCGGTTGTTGGAACGCGGATACAACCAGTGCCACCCAATCGCTGAGGGATTATCGGCTACGATTGACAGGCCTGTTGACACACGTTCGCTTGTTCGTCACCGTGCCACTCGCTCACAAACAAACCTATCAATTGTTCAGCGTCGCGTAAACCTGAGTTCAGCTTTTACGGTATCTCGGCCGCAAGAAATATGCAATCAACATATCATGGTGCTGGATGACGTTATCACAACTGGGGCAACGGTAACGGAAGCTGCACGCGTCCTTGCAGACGCTGGCGCCGCTTCGGTGACGGCCGTCGCAATCGGATTTGCGCGTATCTGAAGAATCGCATATGGCAGAATCGTGGAAGAGTGGAACGTAGAGTCGCTGATTCGACTGATACTGCAGAGGCTCGCGTGAGAAGCCAACACTGCGGAACACAAACGAAGGCGCCTTAGACGACTTCAGGTATGGACAAGCTGACCCCGCATAGCGCAGCTTCTTCTGAACTATTCGTCGCAAGTACAACCACGCCACCTGAATCAGTCTTACTTCGGATCAGGGAATGAACAACGGAGATGCCCTCCTCATCCAAGTTTGAGAACGGCTCGTCCAGAAGTAAAATTCGTGGGTCATGGATCAAGACGGAGGCAATCCGAAGCCGCTGCTGCATTCCCGATGAGTAGCTGCCAACGAGGTCCCGCCCCCTGCCCACAAGACCGACGTCATCAAGAAGTGTGATCACATCCGGTTCTTTAACAGCCATTCCTCGAAGCTGGGCGATAAACATCAGATTCTCGACGGCCGACATCTTCTGGTAGAAGTTGAGCCGCGGCGCTACAAATCCAACAGCATGTATGTGTTCTTGCGGATCTAACAACACGCCGTCCCTTTTTAGCGAAAGGCTTCCGGTCGACGGTCGCAACAAACCGGAAAGCATCCGGAGTAAGGTAGATTTGCCCGAACCGTTCCGTCCTGTAACGGCAATACTCTCTCCGCTACCCACACTCATTGAAAGGCCTCGGAAAACCCAGGCACGACCAAACCGTTTTCCAAGATCTTCAGTCGCCAGCGTGTACATTGTGTCGGAATAGCGTTTCGATGAAGCCTGCAAAAAGGTGACTCGCCGAAATTCGTTAGGCTCAAATATGCGAAATCCGCATCAAGAATCTGGAACCGGTCGCGCACCGTCTGGTGAAAATACAAAACCGCACCCTAATCATGGCCGCGGATTTATACGTCGGACTATGTACCCCCAAACGATGAAAATGTCACTTAACCTCGTTTCCCTCTCCTTAGTTCTTGCACTCGGCATCAGCGCGTGCGGAAAACAGCCGGCAAATTCGAATGATAGCGCTACGGCCGGAGAGAGCGGGGATGTTGCGGTCGCTGATGCAGATAATTCCGAATCGACCGAAAAATCGGATCTAATCGCAATTATGCGACCAACCGAAGGGAATACTGCGAATGGCATTGTCGCGTTTATCGGACAAGACGAAGGCGTATTGGTACGGGCAGAAATCTTTGATGCGTCCCCCGGCCAACACGGTTTTCATATCCATGCCATTGGCGATTGTTCAGCACCAGATGCCTCGTCTGCCGGTGGCCACTTCACGGGTGGCGAAAGACCACACGGTAGTCCGCAAAACATGGCAGACAAACGACACGTCGGAGACCTTGGAAACGTTGCGATTGGAGAAGACGGCACCGCTACCTACGAGCGATTGGATACCGTGATGGAAATTGGCGGAGAGAATTCGATTCGGGGACGTGCGGTAGTGCTGCATGCAGGCCAGGACGACCTTACATCCCAGCCAAGCGGAGCCGCGGGACCGCGTGTCGCTTGCGGCGTGATTGAATAGCGAGTTGAGGCTACGCACAATTTGATCATGACGAACAAGAGCAGCCAACGACAGTCGAATCAACGACAAGGCAAGAACCGGATCTGGCGGCAGCGCACGCAGATCCTTGCCGCGATCGTGCTAGCTGGTTTCTTCGTGTTCATTTCCGTGATCTCGGTGGGGCCTTTAGAGCGTCAGGCAACACTCGGGGGGCGTGTCGACGGGAGCCAACAAGGCGATGCCCGTGGGAACATCGCTTCGCCCTCTACCGAGAATTCGAACGGCTTCGCAGTCGGCCCCACGACTGACGGTGTAGAGGCAGTCGACGAACTGCAGGAGCCAGCCCGCAGACCCTCTGACTGGCATTGGTTACAGCGAACATTTCCACACTACGCCGCAGATCCATCCGCAATTCGAACAGCGCTCGAAAAACGAACTCAGCTCGTTCGAATGTCGAAGTCAGCAACGGACGAATGGACCTTCCTTGGCCCTGAGAATATTGGAGGGCGGATTGTCGATATCGAGTACCACCCTAAAGATCCAGAAATCGTCTACTTCGGAGCTGCAACGGGAGGAGTATTTAAGTCGCACGATGGGGGCGTAACCTGGGCTCCGATATTTGATAACCAGGTCGCCTTAACGATCGGTGATATCGGGATTGATCCAAACCATCCCGACACGATCTATGTTGGCACCGGAGAAGCGAACGGCGGCCACAACAATTTTGCAGGTGGCGGTGTCTACAAATCCACTAACGGAGGAACGTCTTGGAGTTACTCGGGACTCGAAGAGGTCGTATCGATCGGCCGTATCGTTGTCGACCCGGCAAATTCGGAGCGCGTATTTGTTGCCGCTGTTGGCTCATACTTCTTACCCAATCCTGAACGAGGAGTCTACCGTTCGGATGATGGTGGCGACTCGTGGTCAAATGTCCTATCCGTCTCCGACTCAACCGGCGTCATCGACCTTGTGATCAATCCTCGAAATTCGGATACGCTTTACGCAGCAACATGGGAACGTGTCAGGCGACCCAACGGTACCGCGTTTCTTCACGGTGGTTCAAGCGGAATACATCGCTCGATAGACGGCGGGGATAGCTGGACGCCCCTTGGAGTCGAAAATGGACTGCCCGATCCCCTGCAATACCTGGACAGTTTTGGCAGGCCAACATTTGGGCGGATCGGACTGGCGATCAGCAAATCAGAACCGTCTAACGTGTATGCCCTGTTTACCGATGGCTTCGGATTCCTGGGCCTATATCGCAGTATTGACGGAGGAGACACATGGGTTGCCGTATCCACAAATAGTACGTTCAGATCGATATTTTCTAATTTTAGCTGGTACTTCGGCCAGATCCGCGTTCATCCGACCGATCCCGAGACGTTTTACGTTTTGGATGTCCAGAAGGCTCGAACGGAAGATGGTGGAGCAACCTGGGAGCGCCCGCAATCGTGGCACGTCGACTACCACGCGCTAGCGTTTAGTCCGCTGGACGGCAACACGCTGCTGTTCGGGAACGATGGCGGCCTCGAGAAATCGACGGATGGCGGGATTTCGTCCATCGCGATCCGCAACCTTCCGATAACGCAATTCTACGAGGTCAATTTTGATCCGAGTGCGCCCGACGAAATACTGGGCGGCACGCAAGATAATGGAACAGTTCGCTCGCGTTTCAACCAGACCGATTCGTGGACCCAAATTTCGGGCGGTGACGGCTTCTATGTGATCGTCAATCCGGAAAACTCCGCGATTGTATACTCATCCAGTCAAAACGGACAGTTATATAGATCGGGCTTTACAATTGTCAGACCGTCCGATTTCAAATCGAATTGGTCCACTCCAGTGGCGATGGATCCGAGCGATTCCAACGTGCTTTACTACGGAAGTGAGCGATTGCTTCGCACGATAAATGGCGGTGATGACTGGTCGGCTGTAAGTCAGAATCTCACGTCCCACCCGGTGAGTCAGCGACTGGGTACCATCACAACGATCTCGATTGCCCCATCAGATCCAAACGTAATTTACGTTGGAACGGACGACGGCAACGTCTGGGTTACTCGAGATTACGGCGCAAACTGGCAGTCGATTTCGACGAGCCTGCCTCAGCGTTGGGTAACAAGAATTGAGGCACACCCTGCCGACCCCGCCAACGCGGTTGTTACGTTTTCGGGTCTGAAGTGGCGTGATTCGCAGCCGCATGTTTTCCAGACGCACGACTACGGTCAGACGTGGCAAAACATCTCCGGCAATCTGCCCGATGCACCTGTCAACGCTCTCGCCCTGGACCCGCTCTACCCGGATCACATCTTTGTAGGCACAGATGTCGGTGCTTTCTTCACGCTTGACGCGGGCCTCAGCTGGGACGTCTTTGGCTCAGGACTTCCAGCGGTCCCCGTCTATGATCTGAAGTTTGTCGAAACCGAGAGACGGATCATTGCTGGCACCCACGGACGGTCAATGTATTCAATCGACGCGCCTGGAATTACTACTTCGATTGACTCCCCTGATGTGGAGTCAGGCCCGGAGCCTGTAATCACCGGGACTGCGTTTCCGAACCCTTTTTCAACTCGCTTGTCGATCACGTTTGAAGGCGCGGTTTCGAAAAATCCAACAAGCGCGGGGATTACCGGTAGTGCCATCGGGATCTACGACATTCTCGGAAGACGCGTACGGTTGCTCGAACCAACTAATAGAACATCCGAACTCGTCAATGGCACCTGGGATGCTGCGGGCGACGATGGCGCCCGGGTTGCAAACGGGATTTACTTTGCCCGTCTTCACGACGGCATCTCAAATGCAGTACACGGACCATCCGTTTCGGTTGTGCTTGTTGACTGATACTGTGGATCATGAAAACCGAGACCAGTGGATTTGTCGATGAGCTGCTGTTTGGATCGGATCCGTCGCCGAGAATCACCGCAGTCACTGTCGACCGCGCAGACTCGAGACCTACAGCGACCCTGTATTTCCGTGATGCCAATGGCAATATCCGAACGGAAGCCCATCCGCACTTCCCGTTTTTCCTCCTCGATAAAATTGATCGTCTTCGGGGTTTTGACCGAAAACGATTCCGTTTCCAGGAGTTGGCGGGCAACAACCACTATCGCAACGTTGTGGTATTTGATAATTGGACGAATTACTACGACGCCGTCCGGACAGTAGAGCGAAATGCGGATCAACCCTTCCCTCCTCTTGTCCAGGTCTCCAATCCTGCACAACAATATCTGATGCAGTCGGGCAAGACGTTGTTCAAGCAAATGCAATTGAGCGACGTCCGAAGGATGCAACTTGACATTGAGGTGTCCTCTAACGGATCCTTTCCGGTCGCATCGCGGAAGAGCGATGAGGTCATTATCGTTGCTCTTTCAGACAACACGGGATGGGAGCACCTTGTTCACAGTCACAAGACAGAAGCAGATCTACTGTCAGAGGTGATCACAATCATTCGTGATCGAGACCCGGACGTGATTGAAGGCCACAACATTTTCCGATTTGATTTGACCTATCTGCGGGACCGATGTAGACTAAATAACATTGCGTTTACAATCGGTCGTGACGGCACAGAGCCTCGAGTTTTCCAATCCAGTATGCGTTTTGCGGAACGGTCATTTGAGTTTCCGGCTTTCGAGATTGCCGGAAGACATGTCATTGATACGTTCTTGCTCGCAATGGGCTATGACGTATTCAAGCGCAATCTGCCCGGGTATGGCTTGAAGGCTGTTGCCCGGTACTTTGGGTTTGCATCCGCCGAGAGGACCTACATCAAGGGCGACGAAATTGCTGATAGATGGCGCTCCGATCCGGACTCGGTGCTCGCATATGCCCTCGATGACGTTCGCGAAACGGGACGGATTGCTGAGCATCTCTGCGGTTCGGCGTTCTACCTCACGCAGATGCTTCCGATGAATTATCAGGACGTCGCGCGCACAGGGCCAGGCATCAAGATCGAGTCGTTGCTCATGCGCGAATACCTTCGAGAACGGCATTCGATTCCGGCAGCGCGCGAGATAGGAGCCGTTAGCGGTGCGTATACCGATGTCTTCGTCTCCGGAGTTGTTGGACCAATTGTATATGCGGATGTAGAATCGTTGTATCCGTCCATAATGCTGCAGCATGCGATACGTCCATCGTCAGACCAACTGAACGCCTTTACGCGTTTACTGCGACGGTTGACGGACCTGCGATTAGTGACGAAGGCTGCAATGAACGATGCGACAGACGAGCGGGCTTCGCAAGAGCTTGATGCTCGACAGTCATCGTTCAAAGTCCTGATCAATGCCTTCTACGGTTATCTCGGGTTTGGTCGCGCATTGTTCAACGACTCGGCAGAAGCTGATCGCGTAACGAGAACCGGACAGGAGATCTTGCGAACGCTCATCTCGCTGATTATTACAGCCGGAGGAACGGTGATCGAAGTAGACACGGATGGCGTGTTTTTCGTACCTCCAAGCGATGTAAGCGGCGAAGATGACGAAGATAAATTTGTTAGCGAGCTCAATCAAAAGATGCCGGCCGGTATCCGGCTTGGGATTGATGGCCGATTCGCGAGAATGCTATCGTACAAGATTAAGAATTACGCCCTGCTCGACTACGATGATAAACTTACGTTCAAAGGATCATCACTCGTCTCTCGGTCTTCAGAGAGGTTTGGGGGGCGATTCGTTCGCAGGTGCGTCCGGCTGATCCTTGACAACGACATTGAGGGGCTCCACGCACTTTATCTCTCCACGAGACAAGCGATAATCGAGCACGATTGGGAATCGGTTTCAAGCTTTTCACGAACGGAAACGCTTAAGATGGCCGTTGACCAATACGAGTCGCACGTCTTGCGGGGGACGCGCTCAAGATCAGCAGCGTACGAAGTCGCAATCGCTCGACGGCAAAAGTCTGGTGAGCAAATGCTGGTCGGTGACAGGATCAGTTACTACGTCACAGGGCAGGGAGCAAACGTCCTTGCGTTCGAATGCGCAAAGGACGCCAGCGAGTGGTCGAGAACGAATCCGGATGAAAACACCGAATACTATGTCCGGCGTCTAAACGAATTTGCTAGCAAGTTTCAGCCTTTCTTCAAAGAAAGCGAGTTCAAACTCATTTTTTCACCTGAGGACCTGTTCGGATTCTCGAGCAATGACATTCGAGTCCAGACGATTTCACATCCGCCTGTGCAATAGCATTCAACTTGAGCTTTTCTTGTCTTTGCTGAAATCAAACGGTTTGATGCGGGCGATCTTGACGGGTGCACGATCGTCGCGTTTTTGAACCGCAGCTCGTGATGCAACCAAGAGCCTTACGACAGTTGCCGTAAATTCTGCAGGCGAGAACGGTTTAGACATGTATTCGTCGGCACCGTATCGGAGTACCTCCTCTTCGTCGTCCACGTCTTCGGGCCATCCGACAGCCACAATTGGGATGTTGTCAAATGCCGGTTCGTCGCGAAGCTTTCGAAGCAAGTCAAGCCCGCTCTCCTCGTCGAGTTGTGTGTTGATGACCATCAGGTCAACGGGATACGTTGCCAAGGCTTCAAACACTTCTTTGCTGGATGTTGCGCGAATAAGCGATGCGGACTTCTTTCCAAGCTGACGCTTCACTATTGACGCAGTAATGTCGTCCTCTTCCGCAAACAGCACGATATATTCAGCTTCAAATTCACGGCTGGCAAGGCTATCAGTATTTCCGACATCGGAGAATACGACAGATTGTTGTTCGATTTCGGGAGCAACAGAGTCGTCATCGATGAAGATCGAATCGGGCTCACGGCTCAGAGGAACAGTTCGTTCGTCAGTCTGAGCGCTGCTTCGCGGGATAGAAACAGAAGCAGATGAGTCGACATTGCCAGATCCAAAACTGATCTGGTCGAATTCATCGGCCAGGCGATTCAGAACGTCGCGAGTCAACTTGGGCGAGAGACCATCTTTATTCGCGGACGACTGAAGTCGCCGCAGCTGGCGTCGAGCTAGATGCCGACCGTGCTGCACCTTGCGTCCCGTTAGTGGC
Source organism: uncultured bacterium (assembly GCA_965363925.1). GTDB lineage: Bacteria > Bacteroidota > Rhodothermia > Rhodothermales > JABDKH01 > JAGQWL01. The sequence goes on from CBDTVC010000059.1 coordinate 9,096, forward strand.
ACAAACGTTTCCCCAGCTTCGCCGTAAAAGCCGAATGGCGGAGATGCTTTCAGGATTGCATGTGCAGCTCGTACTGCCTGCACAACATCAGTTGACTCCACAAGCTC
>CBDTVC010000060.1:0-9110 GCA_965363925.1 uncultured bacterium
CCAGTATTCCGCCACCTCGCGATCAATCTCGCCGGTCATCTTGTCCCAGATTGGTTTCGGGTATCCATCCTCGCCCATCGGCGAATAAACCGCTTGCCAGATATCATACTGGTCGCCGGAGCGGCCGTTTGATCCGAGAACCAACTCGAGATGGTTGTAATCCTTTGCCATCCCCTGGACTTGGCCAAGGTAGTCGCGATGTGCGGGACGGTCCATCGGGCGAAACTCGGAATCGTAGTAATACGCATTTTTGTCTTCGTAGAGGTTCACTTGAACGAACTCCCGAAAATCGAGCGGATCCGGGCATGCAGCGAATGCTCCATTGAAGTCATCCGGATAAAAGAGTTGAACGGCCATCGCTTCCCATCCACCCGTTGAGCCGCCGTACGTGAAGCGGGCCCAACCCTCGCCGATGCCACGGAATTGTTTTTCGATCTCCGGAATCAGCTCCTTCATTATGGCGTCACCATACGGGCCCAGGTTTGCCGAGTTAACCGCGTACGAATCGTCGTAATATGGATTGTCGTGCTGGATTTCGACTGCCAGAAACCTCGGAAAATCGATGGAGATCCACTGCTGGTAAAAGTGATACGCCTCCTGTTGTTGAATCTGATTGTATCCCGCGAGATTGAACCTCGAGCTGTAATCCGGTTCGAGATCAGGGTCCGGCGGATCGGTTCGGAATCCACCGAAGTCGTCTGGGTAATGACCGTGGAAAACCATCAAGGGATAGCGCGCTTCCGGATGACTATCAAACCCGTACGGCACAAGCACGTGTGCGCCGAGATACATGTCGCGACCCCAGAAGTCAGAAAGCAGTTTGCTCTTGATGCGGATGTGTTTGATGAATTCGGTATCCGTCGCAGTAGCAATTGGCGGATTGACTTGGTCGATCATCAAACGGATGGTTTGATCCTGAGCATCCGTGATTTCGACAGCAACCGGGGTGCTATACAGGTTGCCCGGTTCCTTGCGCCAATTTTGCCCGGCACCACGCGGCATGGGAAGCTTCACCGTATGCCCAGTTGCAAGGTTAAAGGTCTCATACTTGTGAATGAGCGCCTGAACGAAGTAGCTCCCCGTCGGAAGGTCGTTCAAGCTTTTGATCGGATACCCGAAGACGGATCCATCAAACGCAATCGTTTCGCTAAGACCGAACTCATCGATGTTGACACCGAAGATCGGAATGGCTTTAACGCCAGCAGTGACCTGCGAGCGCGGCTCCGACTCGCCGCTTCGTGAGAACATCAGCAGCACCCGGCCGTCAAGAGAAGCAATACCACTGGCTGATTCACTGGCCTGCAAAGCCGGGCTAAGCGAAACCTCGACATCGAGTTGACGGGATTGTGCGGAGACTGAAGTTGCGAAAGAAGAACCAACCGCAATAGTCAAAACTGCGACAGCCAGCGCAACACGCGTGGTCAATTGTTTGGTGCGGGTTTCCATTGTTCTGCTGATATTGCTTCGAGTGTGTGCGGGGGTTGTTGAAGTACAATCCACCGTCAACCTTGAATCTAACGAACTGCTTAATAGATTGTGCGGCGAAACTATGACTTCGACGGCACCCGGACTGAGGCCGGACCATTCGTCTGCGACTGTTCCAATCAAGTGCAAGAATGCGCATAGATTCGGAGGGCCCCAATTTCCGCTCGCTTATCCAACTCCAAATGAAACGGCCAGTTTGTGCCGGTTGAGGCAATCGATTTAGCCCACGACGCCCAAGAAGCCGGCGACCGTGCGCGCGAGCCTGCGGATAAAAGTGCTTAGCACCTGTTTACTGCAGACTCACAACCGATCTAGCACGTGTCCCCAGAATATAGCTTGCTGCGGGAAGGACCGTAATTTGAATTATTGGACTGAGGCCTACACGCGTTCCCCAAACTGAAAGGGTTGGCATCACATCTGAATATGACCATAGCTGTAATTCGAGTGCGATCCATTCCAATAATATCGACATGAAGAGGCCGACAACAACAAGGGCGGTGCGCCCTACCTGGCCATCGGCGAACAGAAATTTGGAGACAAGCTTTGCAATGGCAACGACACCTAACACGATGAGCACGTCTCCGGCAATTGCGCCCCACATCCAAACGGTCCCTTTGCTAAGTCCCCAGCCCCGCATATCGAATAGCACGCTGCACTGGGCAAACTCCCACATTGTGTTCAGGAACAGTGCGAACCAGCTGATTCGTTTCCAGGGAATATGAAGGGTAGCCGAAACGGGCATCACGCCAGAATCTTTCCTGGCGGTCGAGCCGGAGATTCCTGGCGGTCGAGCCGGAGATTCCTGGCGTTGACAGCAACGATCACGGTACTTAGCGACATCAGGGCCGCGCCAGCGGCTGGGCCAAGCAAGATGCCGAAACCGGACAGGACACCGGCCGCCAACGGAATGGCAAGAATGTTATAGCCTGCCGCCCACCAGAGATTCTGGATCATCTTGCGGTATGTCGCGCGCGATAATTTCAGAATGGTCGCAACGTCCGTCGGGCTGCTGCGAACGAGGATGATATCGGCCGTTTCCACTGCCACATCGGTTCCGGCGCCGATGGCGATTCCGACGTCTGCCTGTGCAAGGGCCGGTGCGTCGTTGACACCGTCACCGGTCATGGCCACCGTCAAACCGCGAGCTTGAATCTCCTTGATCTTCGCCGACTTTTCGTGCGGCAAAACCTCCGCAAAATATTCGTCCAACCCGACCTCGTTTGCTACCCAACGAGCGACTTTTTGGTTATCTCCGGTGAGCATCATGGTCTTAATACCCATGGCTTTCAGTTCGGCGATAGCGGCTTTCGATTCGGGGCGAATAACGTCGGCAAGGGCGATTGCCCCGTGCACTTCTCCATCAATCACAACGAACACGACCGTCTTGCCCTGCTCCGACAACTCCTCAATCCGATCATCGTCCACTACTAGATTATTCGCTCTCAGGTAACCTGGACTAACTACCTTGACACTCTTGCCGTCAACCGTCCCCTCAGCCCCCTTGCCAGGAATAGCCTTGAAATTTTCGACCTCCCTTGGCGTCCCGCCCGCTCGGACGATCCCCTGCGCGATCGGATGTTCCGAGTGTGCCTCGACGGCTGCGGCGTAGCCAAGCAGTTCCGTCGTCGAAGTCGACGCAGAGAATAATATCGTGTCAGTAATGCCAAACTGGCCTTCGGTAAGGGTTCCGGTCTTATCGAACACGATTGCCTTGAGGTTGCGCGCGGCTTCGAACGCCGTTCGGTCTCGGATGAGAAGTCCGTTACCCGCAGCCAATGCGGTCGACACCGCCACCACCAAGGGTACTGCAAGCCCGAGTGCGTGAGGGCAGGCGATAACCATCACGGTTACGGTTCGCTCGAGGGCGAATGCAAAGTCCTTTTGCATGACAACTAGCCAGGTAAACATGGTCAACGCTCCGCCGCCGAGTGCAACCGCGGTGAGCCAGAGTGCCGCCCGGTTCGCCAAGTCCTGTGTGCGACTTTTTGATTCCTGCGCCTGCCGTACGAGATCAATGACCTGCGACAAAAAGCTTTCAGCGCCCGTCTTCTTGACCGTGACCGTCAGCGATCCTTCGCCATTGATGGAACCGCCGATCACATCGTCACCGGTCGTCTTTGAAACGGGTACAGATTCGCCCGTCAGCATGGACTCGTTGACCGATGACATACCGCGCGCAACCTCGCCATCGGCGGGAATCTTTTCACCAGGCTTGATGAGGACTTGGTCATCCGCTACAAGGTCACTCAGTGGCACGTCCTGGATCGTCCCGTCCGGCATTAATTTGTGTGCTTCGGACGGCATGAGCTTTGCCAGCGCTTCCAGAGCCTTCGAAGCGCCCATGACGGATTTCATTTCAATCCAGTGCCCGAGCAACATTACGTCGATCAGTGTCGCCAATTCCCAGAAGAAAATTTTGCCGGTGAGACCAAACACGACTGCGCTGCTGTACACGTAGGCCGTTGTGATCGCAATGGCAATGAGCGTCATCATACCCGGCTTGCCCGCGCGAACCTCCGTAAACAGACCCTTAATAAAAGGCCAGCCACCGTAGAAGAAAATCGCGGACGAAAGCGCAAAGAGAATGAATAGATCACCCGCGAAGCGCAAGGAATCGCCAAGCCCGACGAACGCCTGCAGCATCGGCGAAAGGGCAAGGATTGGAATTGTGAGAACAATGGAGACCCAGAATCTCCGCTTAAAATCCTCCACCATCATCGCGTGATGGTCATGGCCGTGTTCGCCGTGACGCGGCTGATGTGCATGTACCGAATTGGATTCTGACGAAATCTGGCCATCGTGTTGCCTGGCGTGCGACGCATGATCGCCGTGCTTTTGGTTCGCTTGGTGGGCCGAATGTTTTTCTTCCATTTTTCAGCGATGCTGTAATTAGCGTGTATGACCAGTAAACCTGGTCCCTCGTAGAAGCAGTCGACCGGACAAGCCTCCACGCAATCTGTGTATTTGTTGTTGATGCAGGGTTAGGTGACGACAACTGTCATTTCATCCCCCGAAAGTGTTACTACTGCGTCGGTGGCTTTACAACGCGCGTGCGTCTAGTCACTCGATTCGTTGCGCACTAATACTCTTGAGAAGGACTATTCCCTTTCCCTCGAGTCGAAGACCAACGGTTCCAGGCTCGGCTGGACTGTCGTGGCCGTGTACCCGCAACTGGCCGCCAACGTAACCCCTTGAATGCCGTCCGTCGTGTACTGCACGGACTGACAGCCATCCCGATTTGGACTGCGCCTTAGAATCAAAAACCGAGACAACGTCATCCGAAACACGCCCGAGGATCATCTTACCATCTTCCAGACCCAGGAAATCGTAGTTGTCGCGGTCTTGGACATTGGCCACCATCCTGACATAGCCATCGAATTCTTCGACATTCAAAAGCACGTCTTGCTGTAAGCGATCGAAAGAGCTGTTCACCACAAACAGAACAGGGTGGCCATCCAGCTCCAAGGTGAGCACAGAGTCAGATGCAACTGGATTCAAATCCGGAGCGCTTCCCTCCAAGAACTCGAAATCTACCGACAACCCGGTTTCGGCACTCCAGTGCCAGTAACCCTCTGCCCTCGTGAGCCCGCGCCCGGTATTTCCGGTTACCGAGGCCGCGCTATCGGCCGATGTTTCCGAAGAGGGATTCGAAACGTACTCAGGTGGCGCAGCCACGTCTGTGGATGTCGCTCGCACTCCGACGCCGTACAGGAACACCATTTTAGCACCGCGGTCAGCCGTCTGAACGACGAGCAGAAGGCCCGATGCGCCGACAAGGAATGCAATCGCGTACACCCATCGGCGGCCGTCGGACTGCTTACTGTCAAACCAAAAAAGTACGAGTCTGGCAACCGCGTAAAGCCCATAGAACCAGGCCGTCCGACCCGCCCAGGTTTCGTGCTGCGAGAGAGTCGACTGCGCCACAGTCGAAATTGTAGCGGTCGCACTGGCCGCTTCGCCGGTGAAAAAGGCCGCGAGTGCGGCCAGGGCACCGAGGGTGAAGAGTAGCGTCGCGACGCGGAAGGCCAGTTGCACTTTAAGCATCAAGCCGACGCTATCGATCAAAACCGCGACGAACAAGAGAGCTATTGGGAAATGCACAACGAGCGGATGGATGTTCGGCGCCCATTCAGGGAGAGGAATCACTGGTTCGTTCGTCTAATGGTTCATTCTAGGGCGGCGCTGAAATCGGGCATGAAATTCTCGCGAGCAAACCGAATTTACAGGGCGGTTAAGCAGCACCTTCGGCGTTTGAGTCGCGTTCTTCATAGTATTTCGGCCGGTCATGCCTTGTCGATTTGCTGACCGAAGCCGCGGGTTCTTTCCCGCAACTCCTCCTTTGAGATCTTGCCCTCTTCAAACATTCTATGGAGGGTCTCGGTGCGAGAAGGACCAGAGATGTTTTCAACGCGACCGCGACCCACAAATAGCAAAGCAAATAAAATCAGAACACAAAGAATTACCCACGACATCGAAAACCTCACTCGAATTGCTTTTTGGAACGGTACGACGGCCTTAAGAAAGACCGAGCAGGCGTAGGAACGCGCCCGATGGAAAGTCGTCTAGCTACCGGTTGGCGGGCTGTACGCAACTCCGAAACAGGGTATAGGATACACGGGTCGGAGTGAAGCAATCCTTAACGTTATCTGAAATTTTTTTAAGGTTAATCGATTCGCCGCCGCCGAGACACGTATAGATCGGACCTCAAACTGTCTGTCGGAGTGGGACGAATCTTTGCGGTACATTGTCGCGGGCTCGATCACGACCAACAGTTCAGTAGGCGTTCAGAATCAACCATTGTGTATGTGGCTTCTCCTGATTGAAGACGAAGAGCGACTTTCTCTGGCTCTCAAAGAGGGCCTTCTAGAGGAGGGGTATGTTGTGGATGTCGCGTCCGACGGAGTTGAGGGAGAAGAGCTGGCCCTTACAAATGCTTACGATTTGCTGATCGTGGATTGGCGGCTGCCAAAACGTGATGGTCGCTCTGTCGTAGAGCGACTCCGCGCGGGCGGACGCAACTTTCCGATCTTGATGCTCACTGCTTTGGCGGATCTAGATCATCGGGTGGCAGGACTCGATGCAGGAGCAGATGACTATCTCCCTAAGCCCTTCAAGTTTGAAGAGTTACTTGCGCGAGTTCGTGCCCTGATGCGAAGACCGCCTCTCGCAAAACAGGAATCGGTGTTGAGATTCGGACATCTTGAAATGGACTGCGGAAGGCGAGAAGTGAAATATCATGACACGACACTTGATCTACGACCGAAGCACTATGCCTTCCTTGAGTTCCTGCTCAGGAACAGCGAACAAGTAGTGTCGCGAACGGTCATTGCTGAACGAGTGTGGGGCCATGCATTCTATGTTACCGATAACGTGATTGATGTTACTGTATCCAGTTTGCGACAGGAAATGAACCGGGCGCAGTTATCCGTGGACAAGGGGCAACGCGTGGGAATCGAAACGATCCGGGGTGTCGGTTATCGCTTGACCGAATTCGCGCAAGACGAATGACATTCTCGCCGACCCATGACTAATCCCAAGCCTTCTCCGATCCGCCTATCAATATCCACACGACTTACGTTGTGGTATGGAACAACGTTGTTTCTCCTCCTGTCGGTGTTTACGGTTTTCTGCTATTCGAGTTTTCATGTCAGCCTTCATCGAGACTACGACAGACACCTCACTCATGAAGAGCGTGAGCTAGCTCAATACGTTCGATTAGAAGACGGGCAACCGAAATTTGCTCCACTTTCTGAACTAAGATCTGTCGCGTACCAAACAGACGGCACCTACGGCACGTATGTGAGGCTTTTTTCGGCAGGCGGTGAGACGCTTTATACGAGTCCCAATTGGGCTGGCCATCAGTCTCTCGCGGTGGCGATTCCAGGCACCGCTGAACAAAAGACGGTGAGCAGGACATGGGAAGACAAGCCTGCGCGAAGCCGATACGCCCCGCTGCTTGACGACGACGGCTCGCTCGCAGGTTGGCTTGAGGTAACAGGCTTCGAATGGTCCCTACATCAAGAGTTGCGCCGCCTCGGCCGTACGTTGGCTCTTGGGACGGTGTTAAGCTTTCTATTGTCGATTGGCGGTGGGTATTGGCTGGCGCGCCGAGCGCTAAGACCGGTTGCGGCGCTAACGGACGGTGCCAAACGGATTCGTGCGACGGATCTTGGATCGCGCCTACCGACGCAATTCGGCGTCCAGGACGAACTCAGCAATCTCGCGGAGACTTTCAATGAAATGATCGAGCGGCTAGAATCTTCATTCGATCGCGAGCGGCGCTTCTCTGCAAATGCGGCGCACGAATTGCTAACGCCTCTTACTACGCTTCAGAATTCTATTGACGTAACCCTTAAGCGTGATCGGGACGTCGAAAAGTATAAAAAAACACTACGGCTGGCCTTGCTAGATGTAGGCGACATGAGTCGGACTGTCCGTGGTCTTCTCAGCCTTTCGCAGGCAGAGCAAGTATGGGCCATACCAAAGGACACCATAAACCTCAGTGAATTGACATTGGATTACGTCACGAAACTGAAGTCTCGGACCAACGCAGAAGAAACGACGATTCTTTCAAACGTTGCCATAGATGTTTTCGTCTATGCTGATGCGGCTCTCCTGCGGGAGGCTCTTGATAATCTGGTTGAAAATGCGCTCAAGTATTCGTCAGGCGGACGAGTGGTTTCGATCGCTCTTAGCCGTCACAACAACTTTTCAGTTCTTACTGTACAAGACAATGGCATTGGGTTCAGTGACGATCAGATGGAACTCATCTTTCACAGGTTTTATCGAGCAAACGCTTCAGCGGTACAGGCGCAAACTGGAAGTGGCTTGGGACTAACGATTGTCAATACAATCGTTCAGGCGTTCGGCGGGACCGTTAAGGCGAATAGTAGCGGCCCAGGAAAGGGCAGCTCGTTCGAAATAAGATTGCCACTGTCTCGGATTGACGGAAATGCGATCGATGGAGTATCGTGACTAGTTGGGTCACCAGTAGCTCGGCGCGCGGTGAAGAGAGCGCTAACGGATAAGCAGCATCGCTTTTGTCTTTGTAAACGAAGGCCGCGAGCTGTTTTTCAAATCTGAGGAATGGGCATTCGATTGTGTGGTCATGCGGTAGAAGTACAGTCCGCTTGGCAGCGACCCTGCATCTACGGCCACGATGTGGCGCCCGGCGTCGTGGAGTCCAGCGGATATATCCAACACTTTCTGTCCGACAGCATTAAAAATTTCCAGTGTGGCTTCACCTGCCGTCAGCAGTGAATACACGATCTCGGTCCGGGCATCAAACGGATTAGGATAGTTCTGCTCCAATCGAAATTCTTTTACGGAGTCACCCAAATCGTCAACACCTACGCCTGTGGATCGACTGATCAGGATGTAATTAATGCTGAACAGCCATCCGGTTTTGTCCGAGTCCGAATCAAAGTCAAAACGCATGATGTGGGTCCCTGCGTCCAGGGAAACATCCTTGATATTGATCGGCGTCCACGATTGCCATCCGCCCGTATGTGTAACGGCTCGTTTGCCACTTACATCGATATTATCAATCGACAACGTGAAGTTGCCAAATCCGGGCACGGTGGCGACGTAGGGGGCAAAGTCGTACGTGCCTGCTTCTTCTACTT
>CBDTVC010000061.1:0-9062 GCA_965363925.1 uncultured bacterium
CTCGTTTCAATTCGAACAAGGATGACCTTCTTGCCATCTGCTCGCCATGCTTCGGCATCATCTGCAGAGAAGACGACCTGACCAACTGCCGCGCCCGGAGATGCCGGAAGACCAGTACTTAGTACTCGATCCTTATAACCACTCGCATCCTTGAATTGAGGATGTAGAAGCTGATCCAGGTGTCCAGGCTCGACCAATTCACCAACTGCTGTTTCCTTTGCGACGAGTCCCTCCTTGACGAGGTCCGTCGCAATCTTAATCGCTGCGGCACCGGTTCGCTTGCCATTCCGCGTCTGAAGCATATAGAGTTTTCCTTCCTGAACGGTAAACTCAATATCCTGCATATTCTTGTAGTGCCGCTCGAGCTTCCCCGCCGTTTCAAGCAACTCGCTGTATGGCCCTGGGAAATGATCCGACATCCGAGAGATTGGTTCAGGCGTACGGATTCCAGCTACAACATCCTCACCCTGCGCGTTGACCAAAAACTCACCATACAACTCATGTCCACCAGTACTCGGATTCCTCGTGAAGCAAACGCCCGTCCCGCTGGACTCTCCCATATTGCCGTAGACCATCGCCTGCACGTTCACAGCGGTCCCGAGCAGGCCGGTGATTCGATTGATGGTACGGTACTTATTGGCGCGCGCACTATCCCACGAATTAAAAACGGCATTCACCGCTAGCTCAAGCTGCTCCTTTGGGTCATCCGGAAACATGTGCCCCGTCTGCTTCCGATAGATTGCCTTGTAACGCAGAACCAGATCGGCCAGGTCGTCTGCTGAAAGGTCCAGGTCTGTCTCAACGTTCTTCTCTTTCTTCAAATCGCTGATCGCGCGCTCGAAGTGCTCGTGATCAACACCCATTACGACGTTTCCAAACATGTCGATGAAGCGACGATACGCGTCGTACGCAAACCGTTTGTTACCCGTTTTGGCGGCAATGCCATCGACGACGGCATCGTTGATCCCGAGGTTCAATACGGTGTCCATCATGCCCGGCATCGAAACTGCCGCGCCAGACCTCACGGAAACGAGCAGCGGGTTGCTCGGATCGCCAAGCGTTGAGCCCATGGACTGCTCGATGTGAGTAATTCCTTCTGCAATTTCAGAATCGAGATTATCTGGCCATGAGCGGTTGTTTTGGCTGTAGTAGGCGCAGACCTCTGTCGTTATGGTGAAACCGGGCGGAACCGGAAGGCCGATCGAACTCATTTCTGCCAGATTGCTACCCTTCCCGCCTAGGAGGGCCTTCATTCCTTTGTCACCGTCCGACATCTTCGGACTAAATCGATACACGAGCTTCTCGTTCATTCTGGTCTCTTTTGAGGGATTTTCAGTGTTAGCGGCAAGCATGTTGGAATAGCTCGGCGCGAGAACATAACGGCATAAAAAATATACACCCCGTGCCGACGCGATGCCAGTTCTTTCGGTGCTGCCTAGAGCGTCCGACACATCCACTTTTACACTCAATACCGCGCGCTAGAACCCGTTCAACACCTCTGCGGACCCTGGACATTATCTTCCCGGAAGAATCAAGTAACAATCGGCATGACTCCTGACAATTCCGAACTTCCATCAGCCGCACGTCTCGACCGAGACGCGGGTCTGGTCAACTCCATCCGGAGCGGCGATCGCACCGCGTTGAATGAAATTGCGGAAGAGTATTTCCGCCCGCTGTTCGACTTTGTTGCTGCGATTACCAGGGACTCGGCCGCGTCAAAGGACATTGTTCAGGACCTGTTCCTTACCGTTTGGATGAACAGGTCCGATTTTGAACCCGCGACGTCGATCAAAGCCTATCTGTTTCGTGCAGCACGCAACCGAGCGCTGAACTTCGCGCAAAGAAGACGTCCCTTGGTTGAACCTTCTCTCGAGCTTGCCTCCGATGATGATCCGTCCTCGGGCATCCAGTATGAGGCACTTCTCGCAGACTACCACGCTGCGATTGCCCAACTGCCAGAAAGACGACGCACCGTGTTCACCCTGGTTCGGCTTTATGGACTCTCATACCACGAGGTAGCCTCCGTCCTCGGTGTATCTACGAACACAGTAAGAACGCAAATGTCAGACGCATTGAGGGCAGTCAGGACGGCATTGGGAAAATATTTATAGCGGAGTCACACCAACCCTCTTCGGATGTGTTATGGTCCTATAAGCACAATTTTCTGGACCAAGACGATGACCCAACGACACGACGAAGCTGATCCGATCGCTCCGGAGGTTCTTGCACGATTTCTTGCGAGCGAGACTACAGATCAAGAGACTCGGTTGGTCGGGCAATGGTTGGACGCAAACCCGGAGGCCCGCCTGAGTATCGAGGCAGTACCTGGAGTCCGACGGCCCGATACGGGCGCCTTTCTAAGCGATCTGTCGACCCAAATCGATGAACAACTGCCGGATAGTACTCGCGCCATAGGAGCACAATTTACGGAGCCTTCCGACACACCAATTTCGCCTCCCGTGCCATCGAGAATTGCCAGCTCGTCTGATAGAACGCCAGAATCACAGCGAATTAGACGTCATGACACACGCCTTCCAAATCGTCGCACTCCAATTCTCAGACTATCACCCTGGCCCTCCAGAGTGGCTGCGGTATTCGTGCTCTTTGCCATAGGCGCTGGCCTGTGGTACTCACAAACTAATACAGCTGACAAGATTACGGCGAATTTAGTCTATGAGACGAACAGCGGACAGAGGTTGAAAATCAGACTAGGCGACGGGACCGAAATCGAACTGAACGTCGCCAGCCGCCTCGAACTATCGAACGACTTTGGCGACCGGGAGCGACACGTGCAACTTGACGGGCAGGCATTCTTCAACGTCGCTTCCGACACCAGCAGGCCGTTCGTAATCGACGCCCGAGACACCAAGGTCCGTGTGCTTGGTACCGCGTTTGACGTGAAAGCATACGATGACCTTGACCGAACGACTGTGGCCGTGGCTGAGGGACGCGTGCAAATGCAAGGTAGCCAATCCGAGGAATCGGGCGTCGTCCTTACGCAGGGCCAGCTTGGCGAACTCCTAACTGGTCCCAACAAACAAGCGGGAATCTCAGTATCCGTTATCGATCCATCCATTCACTTCGGATGGCGCAGTGGTGTCCTGCAATTCGTTGACGCGCCGCTCGGCGACGTTGGCCGAACGATCGGTCGATGGTACAACGTTGATGTGGAAACAAGCGATTCGGTGAATCGGCTTCGACTCGATGCGACGTTCGACAACGAATCGCTCGAGAGCGTGATGGAACGCATTGGCCAAGTGCTTGACATCGTGTACGACCTCGACGGTAGTCGGTTGTCCATCTCGGCCCGAAGCTAGAATGTCGAGCGATCTGAACCCACCATTGAAAACCGGCTGCGTTCAGCTTCAATCGAAGCTACCCAGACGGCACAGGTACGAAAACCCTATTCGCAAGAATCCATGCCCAGAAAGTCCACAATCGTCTTGAATATTAGATTCCTTATCAGCATAGTTTCCCTCGGTTTTGTTTTTACTACCCCATTCATTGTAGTGGCTCAATCCAACCCAAAGAACGGGACAGCCACCGAATACTTTGACATCCGCGACTACGGATCCGCCGCACCGGGCAAGCTTGCCACGAGAGTTAGCCTCCAGCGCGGCCGCACGACGATTGCTGAGTTGATTCGGAGCATTGCCGGCCAGGCGAACCTGTCGATTACGTTCGACTCGGAGGCAGCAACGCTCGTCAAGAACGTAAACATTGAAGACGCGACGGCAGCAGTCGCGCTGACCAAAGTATTGGATGGGAGCGGCCTCCATGCGATGGTATCCGGCAACTGGAATATCGTCGTCGTGGCCGACGCTTCCTCTCAGCCAGCCTCCCGACTACTGCAACTCAAAACTCAGACGATACGCGGTTCTGTAATCGACCGGCATACAAAGAGTCCCCTGCCGGGCGCATCCATTGTACTGACCGACCAGTCACCCCCGATCGGAACAATCACGGATACAGATGGCTTGTACGCAATTACAAACGTCTCACTTGGTCGACACGACATCGAAGTCCGATTCCTGGGTTTCGAAACCGTGCGGCGGACCGGGATCCTCGTAGGATCCGCGAAGGAGGTTGTTCTGAACTTCGAATTGACGGAACAGGTGATTAGTGGGGAAGACATCGTTGTAACTCCAACTCAGGAAAAGGACAGGCCGGTGAACGACCTCGCCGTGGTAAGTGCGCGTGCATTCTCGGTGGAAGAGACGCGGCGATATGCGGGTGGCTTGGATGATCCCGCCCGATTGGCATCTGCATTTGCTGGCGTGGCTACGACAGGCAACGTCTCCGACAATGCACTAATAATCCGCGGTAACGCCCCCAAAGGAGTGCTCTGGCGCCTGGAGGGTGTTGAGATCCCAAACCCAAGTCACTTCGCGGAACTCAACATTTCTGGCGGCGGCGCGGTCACGCTGTTCAGTAGCCAACTGCTAGACAACTCCGACTTCCTCACGGGCGCTTTTCCTGCCGAATACGGTAATGCGCTAGCAGGGGTCTTTGATATCCACCTCCGTCGCGGGAATACGGAACGGCGAGAACACACGTTCCAATTCGGAATTATTGGCCTCGACTTCGCAACAGAGGGTCCCTTCAAGCCCGGAAGCAACTCGTCCTACCTCGTGAACTACCGGTACTCAACATTGGGACTCCTCCTTCCACTCTTGCCCATTAATGGGCTCTTAACCTACCAGGATCTGTCCTTCAAAACATCCTTTGAAGTCGGGAAGCAAGGTCGCCTCGAGTTCTGGGGAATTGGTGGTATTGATGGACAGAGTCAGGATGAAGAAGACGATCCGTCGACCTGGCGACTGGAAATGGACAGCGAGCGATTCAATCTTGCCGTCCACACAGGAGCGACGGGCGTCAACTATCGACGACTGCTCGGCAATCGTTCATATCTGACGGCTACTGCCGCGGCTACTGGAAACCGTACTCGTGTTCAGAAATGGCAGGCGTATCCGGATGCACCGCTCGAAAAGGAGTTCAACATAAGTAAGACCAACCTTGAGCAACTTGTACGTGTATCACTGAACCACAAGTTTTCGTCGCGGATCCTAACCAAAACCGGAGTATCCACAAAACGATTTACGTACGACGTTGACAACTTAACCTTGTTGGAATCCGGTCAACCCCTAACACAGGTCTCCGCAGGTTCTGGCACAAGCTGGATCACAAGTGGATATTCACAATTCCGATTTGAACTCAACCGATCCCTTACTGCTGACGTCGGATTGCACGTACAACATTTTGCACTAAACCGCGAAACATCATTCGAGCCCAGAGGAAGCATCCGCTATCGAATCGACGGACAGAATACCGTAAGTGTTGGATATGGCTTACATAGTCGAGCTGAAGACCTCCAGGTGTATCTCTCCCAGACGGGCGACGAAGGAGACGAAAATCTTGAGTCGTCGTTACAACGTAACCGTGACCTGAAGATGACAAAGGCACGACACGTTGTTGTCGGATATGACAGGTCGCTGGGCGAAGCTTCACGGGTGCGTATCGAAGGGTATTATCAATATCTATTCGACGTCCCGCTCGAGATCGGGACTCACTTCTCAATGCTGAACTTCTCTCAAGACCTGGAATTTCGGAGAGCGCTCAGAAATGACGGCGCGGGCCAAAACTACGGGGTTGACCTTACTGTAGAGCGATTCCTAAAGAACGGGTACTATTTTCTGCTTACGGGGTCGGCCTTCAGCTCAACGTACCGCGGGAGCGACGCGGTCTGGAGAAGTACGCGCTACGACCAACGGTACTCCGCAAACGCACTTGCCGGCAAAGAAATTGTCATCTCGCGAACCGGAAGCATTGTCGGTCTCAATCTTCGATTTGGCACAACGGGCGGATCCTTCAGAAGTCCGGTTGATGTTGCCGAATCGATTGCGCGACAAACAGTGGTTTTCGACGAATCGCAGATCTTTGTGGATCGCAATCCGGCTCAGAACATTCTTGACTTGACGGTTACGTATCGCCGCAACCGAGCGCGCTCCTCCTCGGTCTGGGCCCTACAGGTCAAGAATGTGTTGGCCCAAGGACAGCCAAATTATGAGTTCGACCTCATGGCCCAGCAGCTTGACGAGTCGAAAGAGGTAATCATCCTACCCCTGCTCAGCTACAAGATCGAATTCTGATCGAGTGAATTCTGTATCGAATAGAATTCGTTTTGAACAGCTTCGTTTTGAACAGCATTTCACATGGCCTCCCGCCTGATGTAAATTACCACCACAAGTTTGCATTTAGTTTGCGCAACCAAGAACCGTTAGCTTGACAGCGGGGTAAGTGGGACTTGCCCGCCCCGGGCAGAATGCGGCCTGGGATTTTATTGAGGGGATGTGCGTTGAAGTCGGTCTACCCAACTGCCATTCGTTCCATGCGGCGCCACCAGCGTTCACACGACCAATCTCCCAGTTTTGACTGAAAAGGACTCCGAATCTCGCCCAACAAATTTTATCCGTCAGATCATTGATCGTGATCTTGCAGATGGATCGACCAATGGTCGCGTCGTAACTCGATTTCCCCCCGAGCCCAACGGCCAGTTGCACATTGGTCACGCCAAATCGATCTGCCTCAACTTTGGACTCGCCAACGATTACGACGGTACGTGTCACCTTCGTTTTGACGATACAAACCCGACCACAGAGGACATCGCCTACGTCGAGGCCATCAAGGCCGATATTCACTGGTTGGGGTTTGACTGGCAAGACAAACTATTTTTTGCGTCGGACTATTTCGAACAGCTTTACGAATATGCCGAACAAGTGATCCGAGACGGGAATGCCTACGTCGACAGTTCAACAGAAGAGCAGATCCGCGAAATGCGGGGCACGGTCACTGAGCCGGGTAAACCGAGCCTTTACCGGTCTCGATCTGTGGAAGCGAATCTGAGTTTGTTTCGTGAAATGCGGGAGGGGAAATATCCCGACGGTGCCCATGTGCTGCGCGCCAAAATCGACCTCGCTGCTTCGAATATGAAGATGCGGGATCCTCTCCTGTACCGGATCCGACACGCACACCATTATCGTACAGGAGATGACTGGTGCATCTATCCGTTCTATGATTGGGCGCATCCACTATCCGACGCAATCGAAGGGATTACTCACTCGCTCTGTACACTAGAGTTTGAGAACAACCGGGTGCTTTATGACTGGGTGGTTGACGCTGTCCGCAAACCACCACGACCCCACCAGTACGAATTTGCGCGTCTAGGTCTCAACTACACGGTGATGAGCAAGAGGAAATTCATCAAGCTCGTTGATGGTGGATACGTAAGCGGATGGGACGACCCTCGAATGCCGACTATCGCAGGTATGCGTCGTCGAGGCTATACGCCGGAAGCAATCCGCGATTTTTCGGAAGGTGTTGGTGTGGCTCGCGCTAACACGCAAACGGAAGTTGCGGCGCTTGAGTATGCAGTGCGAAACAACCTCAACCCGATCACGCCGCGAGCAATGTGTGTGGTGGACCCGGTGAAGGTTGTGATCACTAACTACAGCGCCCCCGACGCCGCACTCGGACACGAGCTCCTTGATGCACCCCTTTTTCCGAACGACAGCGAGCGAACCGATTCGCGCAAGGTTCCGTTTTCGCAGGAACTGTATATCGAGCGTGCCGACTTCATGGAGGACCCTCCCAAACGCTTCCATCGACTGTCGCCGGGGCAGGAAGTGAGGCTTCGGTATGCCTGCATCATAAAGTGTACCGGTGTAAAAAAAGATACGGATGGGCGCGTCGTTGAGCTGGAGTGCGAGTATGACCCCGAGACGATAAGTGGCGGAACGAACTCGGATCGCAAAGTCCGTGGGACTATTCACTGGGTGTCGGCCGCAACGGCTGTGCCGTGCGAGCTGCGGCTTTACGATCGGCTTTTTGCAGTTCCCAACCCGGGTGAAGGAGAAAAGGAATTTGTTGAGGATCTCAACCCGGATTCTGCCGTCACTATTAAGCGGGCGTGGGTTGAGCCCAGCGTCCTGAATGATCCGGCTGAGACCCGCTATCAGTTTGAACGTCAGGGATATTTCTGGCGTGATCCCGCTGACTCGAGCGAAGACAACCTTGTCTTCAACCGCATCGTATCGTTAAAGGACTCGTGGGCGAAGATCGCTGACAAACGAACCGCGAAATCAACTACTCGCTCTGGCAATCCTGGCGACTCAGACTCTACCGGCAACAAACGCCAAAAGCGTCGCGAGAAAACGACCGCTGATTCAGCGAACAAAGAACAGGCGCCGCTTTCGGCCGTTGCGCGTAACCTTATGAGCGCACACGGGCTTGACGAGCGGCAAGCCAGAAGCCTAAACGATGATGATTCATTGCGGATGTTGTTTGACGCGGTCGTGCCACATTCCGTCAATCCGATTTCGACGGCCAATTGGATAATCAACGAAGTGCCTCCTGTAACCAAGTCGCTTTCGATCAGTGGTGAAGCGGTTCATCCCAAACGCCTCGCAGAATTGGTCGATCTCGTTGAGCTCGGGACGATCACGAACCTCGTCGCCGAAGAACTGCTACCGGAAATTGTTCAGGGTGCATCCGCATCGCATTTGGTTGCTGAACGAGGTTTGGCGACGATGCAAGATTCGGACGCGCTCGATGCACTTGTCTCCGAAGTAATCAGTTCGTTCCCGGAAAAGGTCGCCGACTATCGCAGCGGAAAAACGGGGCTAATCGGATTTTTCATGGGACAGGTTATGCAGAAGTCGGGTGGACGAGCAGACCCCGCCGCCGTGCGATCTGGATTAACAGCAGCGTTGCAGTCGGAGTAGTGAAGAGTCGGCCCGGAGTCGCGGATAAGTCCCCCCAGATCCATTTGAAAAAGGCCCCTACGACCTGGCGTATGCCACACCCACGGCCTCGCATGTTCGGATAGCAACGCCATACTGCACGGTACGATGACGCTTGCAACTCCCTTAACCGGGGCTCCTTTTACGGTTGGGACTCAGAGTTCGCAAATCGTTTGCCCTTGTCCCGTTTGCGTACGTATCCTCCCCTTTGCGGTTGTCCAAATCGTGCGAGAGGTTGCAATAAACCTCGATGAGGTGCGATAG
>CBDTVC010000062.1:0-9056 GCA_965363925.1 uncultured bacterium
TGTCAGGCGCATCCGCAAGCCCCCGCGTCGATCGCAACGTGGAGACTGCTGATACGTTCACAGACTATTGGTCACGTGACGTTGCCGATGTAACACCGACTCACCCACCGGTTACAAATCCGACGTCAAGACACGGCTACGATGCTGAGGGCCTTTCGCCTACCGGCATTAACGGTTCGGTTGGGGAAGAAACCGTAGAAGTAACTGCAGAATCCTCCAAGGCAGTCGCCGCGGCGCCTGGCGAAATTGTCTCGACGGTTTTTCGAGTTCGCAATACTTCGGATTCTTCGCGGACATTTACACCGTTCGTTTCTCTTCCCGATGGTTGGCTTCTGGTTAGCTCGCGTTCCTCCTTTGTGCTCAAATCGGGCGATGTTGCACAGCGTGTCGTTTCGTTTCGGATACCGGTAGGGAGTCCGTCAGGCGAATTTGAAATTCAATACCGTGTGATTGATTCGTCAGATCCTGCGGGCTTTGCGCAGGATCGGATGAGTGTGATGATCGGATCCGTTGAGCTGATCGACCTTCAGCGGATGGACGCGCAAGACTTTGTCTTGGCCGGAGAATCTTACTCAACGAGCTTCCTGGTGATCAACACGGGCAATAGCCGTTTCTCTGGAACCGTGCAAATTCGCAGTGTGCCTGATTTCCCAGCTGTCGTTTCAGTAAATGGCTTAGACATTGTCCCCAATGGCAGTCTTCCGGTTGATGTCACGGTCACAACTCGATCACAGGGAGTTAATCGGTTTCAGCATTGGATCAAGGTTGACATCGTTAATCAAAGTGGCGAAACGGTTGCTTCCGATAATATTTCCATCGATGTCCTTCCGGGAGGTATTCATTCTCAACGCGCGGGCACGATTCCCGCCAGCTTGAAATTGATTGGGTTTGATAGTTTTCGGGGGCGGGGCGTGCAGGTCGAGTTTGCTGCACGCGGCGCAATCCGCGAAGAGTCGAAGAACGTTGTTGACGTGTTTGTCCGGACGCCTGATCACTCGTCCAGTTCACTGTTTGCCCGCCGAGATGAATACCGTGTCGCGTTTGCCACGAAATATTTCGCCGTTCGTGCGGGCGACTACACGTACGGATTGTCGCCGTTAACGGAGTATGGCCGCAGCGGCCGAGGTATCGGTTTCCAGGGATTCTCGGGCCCGATGACACTCGGTGTCTTTGCAGCTCGAAACAGAAATGCATTTCCAAAGGAAGACGCTATCGGCGTTACCCTCGGCTATAAAGTTTCTGAACGAGTCCAGTTTTCCGCCAACTTCATCGACAAAAAGGGTCAGTTTGACGGACAAACCATTTCAATTCGAACTCAATTCGAGCCCATCCGCAATTCGTTTTTTGATGTCGAACTTGGCGACGGAGGTTCGGCGCTAAGGCAAAGTACAGGGCTTTCAGTATCCGCTTCTGGTCGGTACGATCACGTTTCTTACGATGTCCGGCATCTTGAGACTGGTCGCGGATTTCCAGGGCTATACCAGAACTATTCTAACACGTCTGGATCGGTTCAAGTGCGACCGACGAAGCAGTTGTCGGTTTCGGCATCGTACCAGTTGGATGATCGGGTCTTCGATTCTTCGGCTGACCAGGACGTAAAGACCATTTCGAAATATCTACAGTTTGGGCCCGAGTATGATTTTGCGTTTGGCGAGCATTCGCTTCGGTCCAGTGTGAAATATGCGTACCGCGCGCAGAATACGATCGCTGTTGGACGATGGTCGGTTCGCAACGAACAGCAGGCTCGATTCCGCAGCAACCTTTCATTGCGGGTTAGAGGTTTTGACAAGCTCTCGATCGGCGGACTTGCTGACATCGGTCGCGTCAACTCCAGCTTTCTGGCTGAACCTCTCGGTGGTTGGCGCTACGGGGCAAACGTACATACATCTGTAGGCCGCGTAAAATCGTCCGTGTATTTCGAGCGCACTTTGGGCGCGACGATGAATCGGGTAACGGATCACCGGTCGGTAAACGTCGGCGCGACGCTGGATTACGACCTGACCGACCGTACGGAGATTGGACTTAATGCCTTTACGATCCGCGACAATTCTGAATATGGCGTTCGATACAGTTTGCTTGCATCGAGGGTACGTCATCAGTTTGCGTTCGGCCACATTGCTGGTCTTCAAGCCAACATCAGTTCGTTCGCCTACGCGGGCGGGTCGGCATTCAAAGACTTCAGTATCTATTACCAGATCCCGATTGGAATACCTTCGCTCCATGCGTCGGGACGAACGCTTCGCGGGACGATTGTCGACTTTGAAACGGGGAATCCAATTGACGGTGTGGTGTTGCGACTTGGAAGGGATCGGGTTGCGACGAACAAGAAGGGCGAGTTCGCCTTTCGTTGGAATGACGAAGTAAGTCAGTATCTATTTCTGGACCAGACCTCCGTCGGGCTTGATCGAATCCCGATGGTATCCATGCCAATGACCATTTCCGAGCAGGCCCTTTCAGCACCGTTTGAAATACCGGTGGCGAGGGCGGGAGAGCTGTTCGGTGTGGTCCGGCGTTTTGAGCACAGCGACGGAGCGAGGCAGGAGGGAGCGTTAGTCCCGGTCGGTGTTGAGCCGTACGCGGTTGTCGAAGCAACAGACGGTGTGGGTTCGTATCGAACAACGACGGATGCTGAGGGTCGTTATCGTTTTCGAAACCTGCGCCCTGGATCGTGGAGTGTTAAGATTGTTTTTGCGGATATGCCCGAAGGCTACGCGGCTGAAACGTCATCTTCAAAGTATGATGTTGCACCGGGCGCAAGAACGGAAGTGACGTTGCGTACGAAACCGCGCAGGCGCACGATCAAGTTCGTTTCTGGTGGCCGCGTGACGGCGGATATGGATGGACTACTTGCACCTATTGGTGTTGATTCGGCTGATGTTCAGGCGGAGGCTCGACGGTCAGATGACCTGTTACAGGAACGGCTCCGCGATGCGTTAGGCGATGCCGGGCCGGTCGAGATTGAGGTTGCTGGCAATGTGGCGGAAGATGATCAATTGAAGGATATGGCGGACAGCACAGCGAGAAGCCACGCCGTGGAATCAGAAGCCACGGAATCAGAAGCCACGGAATCAGAAGCATTGGAATCAGACGCAATAGATCCAGACGCAATGGAATCAGACGCGATGGATTCCCAGAAATCGTCACCGGACGATTCAGTTCAGGTCAGTGGGCGCAATCCGTTGTCGGATGAGTTTGTCGCGAATCGAATCCGCAGAGCGTTTGAGGAAGCGCTGCGGGTTGCGTCCGACCTGGACGCTGATTATGTGTGGAAAGATCGCTATCTGGTTGTTGACACGACAGTTGCTGCGGGGTGTACGCCATCGCGCAACTGGGGTCATCACGAGGTTGCCGGAGGGGAGTCGCTCGCGTCGCTTGCGCGTAGCTATTATTGCGATCCCGTAATGTGGCCGAAGATCTGGTTGGCAAACTACGAGGCCGTTCCGGATCCAAACGTTGTAAGAATCGGGCAGCGGCTTGTGCTACCTACACGAGAGGGCGAGGTGTACGGTTTTGAACACGATCCGTTGACGGATCAACTCGCGAAGCCGATGAATTGGGAAATTCGGCCGATATCGATTACCAACATTTATACGGTTGGCGAAAACGAGACGTTATACGGAATCGCCAAGAAGACATTGGGTAATGGTTTCTTGTGGCCGAGAATTTGGATGGTAAATCGAGGCCTTGTTGGCGAGGACACGGAGTTGATAACAGGAATGGAGTTGATTATTCCTGGGTCTGAGCGAGTGAAGGAAGAGGCGCGCGTCTTGTTTGGCGTGAGGTAGCGAGGGTTTGCTGCTGGGCAGAGCTGGGCCGTTGAAACGGGTCGGATGGAGTGTTGATTGTTGGCTTTTCATCGGGGGCCACCCAAGCCTCCTCCCCGCGATTAAGCTAAACACGTGCTGAGAGAAGCTCAACTACGGATATGCCCGCAAGACTGCAGTAAGCTTTTGCGAATCCCCACATCCTCACCAAGGTGCGTTCTGACATCGCCCTGGTGGTTGATCCATCGCGTACTACGATTTCCTATCTATTGCCGCTTCGGTTACTTCTCTGCCTCAACGACCTCCCGTATGCGGTGCGACCGAGGCCTTCACGTCCGTGTCGTCTCGGAAAAGAAGAAAGAATACCGCAGCAAACGCGAGCGTTGCGCCAGCGAACAGGAACCAGAACGTTTGCCAGCCAGCCGGGCTCAGTGCTCCGTTGCTTCCGAACGTATTGATATACCTGCCGGAAAGCTGCGCACCAATCAGTGCACCGAGGCCCTGAGTCAATAGAATCAGGAGTCCCTGTACTTGTCCGCGTATGGCCGGAGACGTCTTCTTGTCAATGTAAATTTGACCCGTCACAAAGAAGAAGTCATAACAAATTCCGTGGACCAATATTCCAGCCATCAGCAAAGCGTAGGTCTGCGGAATTGCCGCAAAGCCGAACAATGTAAATCGCGCTACCCAGGCGAGCATGCCCATCATCAACATCCATTTGACTCCGAGTCTTCTGAAAAAGAACGGAATGAGCAACATGAACACGATTTCAGAAGCCTGCCCAAATGACATTTCGAATGCCGGATTGTCGACACCGGAACTGGCCAGGAAAGTCGGCGCGTACGGGAAGTAGGTACCGAAGGCGATAAAAATTATCATCGCACTCACCAGAAAGGTGATAAACGAACGCGACCGTAATTGAGCAAGTGCTTCGAGGCCAAGAATCTGCTTCCACGATGAACGTTGACCGCGAGCAGGAGGAGGAGTCTTGGGTAGTGTGAAGCTATACAATCCGAGAAAAATGGCCGCCCCACCGCCCCAAAGCAACGGACGCGAATCAAAATCTGCACCCAGAATTTTCCCGATGACCCAGCCAGCAACGACCCAGCCGATGGTACCGAAGACGCGCACTATCGGAAACTCTTTTTCCTGGTTTGACATGTGATGGAAGGCCAGCGATGCCGTCAAAGCGAGCGTCGGCATGTAGCAAAGCGTGTGTACCATCAGTAGCGGGAGAAATGCATCCGTTCCCGCGTAGCTGGGCATTAGGAACATGGCAATGCCACCAATCAAACATAAGACGCCGAGTACTTTTTCTGAATCAAAGAAGCGATCCGCAACCATGCCCAGAAAGAAGGGAGCAACAACGGCCGAAAGGGGCCCGAGCGAATAAGCCAGATTAATCTGGTCACCGGCCTCGAACGTCGTCATGTAATTGCCGAGCGTCGGCGCCCAGCAACCCCAGATGAAGTACTGGACAAACATCATCAGGCTAAGGCGGGCAGTCAGGGTCAGGTTCATGATTACCTGGAGACACGTGGGAGTGAAACTCCGAAGTTAGTAACCGATCGCCTCAAACACCGAAGAACGTTTGGTTTAAACGCGTTTACCTTTCGACACTTCTCCGAACCGACTACCGTCGTCGAATTCAGGCAGCCTTTTTCGCCGACAACACCCGTACCGCTTGCCCCACGTTTGCATTAGAAGCATCAGCCTCGTACGCATGAGTCAACATTGCAAGGGCAGCGCCCGTGTGGTTCAATTCGACGGCGAGCCGGCCGAGCGCTGTCAATACGAGCGGGTCGCCAAACGCGTCAGGGTCCGCTTGGTAGCGCTCGATACACTGTTCCAAAATCAGCCCAGCCGTCGCATTGTCTCCTAAATCGAGTGCGTCGAGTGCCTGGTCAACAAGGTGGGTCACTGTGTAAATTTCGGTTGCGGATAGTCCACCCGATGCTGCGGAGTCCCCGGAGTTTGTGGCCCTTTCTGCGTTAGGGCACCAGCCCCACGGTTGTTCCGTTAAGCCAAAGGATGCAGCAGGACGCCAACGTAAAATCGGCTTCTGAGGAGTCAAACCGTCAGCGGCCATTAATCCGCGTTCGACCAGAGATTCAGGCGCAATATCCTCGGGCAGTCCATGTCGTTGAACTATCTGAGCAGTGAGTTTCTGAAGCCGATGCGAGACCGGGGTACCAACAGGGACGCGATATAGGCGAGGAACAAACGAGGGGTAATAGTCAAAGTATTCCTCCCTTGGCTCGAGTCGCGACAACATTCCAGCAGCTACATCGACGTGAGAATGTAGACCCTCGACAAAGGAGCGACCGCGCCGCGCATGATCTAGGCGGAGCTGCTTGTTTGTGAGCAGTTCCTTTAATTGCTGGTGCAAGGTTTCTGTACGAACATTGACAATAGGCGCCTTGCCTTGCATCGGTACATAGTCGAAATCTGATCCGGCAACCACTGCACAGCCCGTTGCCATCCCTTCAAGTGCAAGCATGGCATAGTGCGGCGAGTTGAGTTCGTCCAGCACAACGTCGGCGTCAATCAAGGTTTCGATCACTTCTGCATTGGGCACCCCTTCGAGCAGTTTCAACTCGAATTGGACACCTTCATCCCGGAGCCTATCCATGGCAGCCAGGAATTGATCAGTGCCTTTGAATTTTCTGCGCGACGGTGCGTGCACCACGACAGGAATCTCGCGTTCAGGAATATGATGACCGTAGATGTCGAGATTAAAAGGGAGGAAGAAGTGCCAGTACGGTCGGACTGCCAATTCGGATTGAAACGGTAGCGAAAAGATCCCGTCAGCGAAGCGCTCGGCCATCCGCAAGTTGAGCATCCGGTCCTGAAGTCGGCAGAACGGCTCTTCCCGACACATCTCGGGGATCTGATAACCGTACGTCTCCGCGATCGGCTCGGCCGCCGACCAATGTCGGATGTCGCTGCCATTGAAAAGGGAAATGATCTTCTTTCCTTGCTGCTTCAGGATCGGGTAATCCTGATTGAGCGGTAGGAGACTCTCACCAAATTGGAAAACATAAACATCAAAGTCAGTAAGCAAGCGGCGGAAGTTGAGCAAGTCATCCGGGAGTTCAAGAAAAGCGCCGATAGGGTTCTGGAGCAGGTTCGTCAGATGCTGATGATGTTGCTGCACGTCGATGTGGTGATCGTACAACAGATCGGTGTAGAACGGACTTTTCCCCACTACTACGGTCTCCACTTCGTGGCCAAGCTTCCGGAAGGCATCGCCTAGATCGTGGATGTGTCGACAAATCTCAATCGTGCCTACAAGAATGCGCATCAGGTTTTTTTGGGCTGAATCGAAGTGGTCGGCAGGCAGAGTGTATGTCGCCGGGCTGATTCGCTATCAACAAATCGGCCAAAAAACTCAGAGGCCGCTCCTACTGATCGTGAGGCATCATCTTTGCCAAGGCTGGCAGCTAGTATTCGCATTATTCCAGGCCAGGCAATATTTCGCCTGCTTTTCGAGCAAATTATGTGCTTGTCATCGCCAGGGACATTCATGTTTGTCTGTGTACGAGCATGAAGATTCCCACTCTCAAAGTCGTAATCGGCTCGCTTCAACGGCAGTTTGCCGAGGCGTCGTCGGCAAGAAGCTTGTCGTCGCAACGGTTGCATTTGGACCAGTTTCAAGAAAAATGTGCCGTGTTCTTGCTGGCACAATTTGCCCTTGTACCCGCTGCGTGCCGCTGCATTGACAGTCTCAGCGCAAGACGTTCGGAGGGATTCACCCATGTCAGATGTGGCGAATCAGGCCTGTCTCTGAAACAGATTGTTGTGCGGGGGAAGTCATGTTAGCAGTCCGCGATCACGGCATTCGTCGAACTGATTCGGCGCGACAAACGGTTACAGCTGTTTCAGCACCGAAGAACTCTCTTGGTGTATCGATGATACCTTTGTCTCGTCCACACATCCTCGAGTCCGACATTGAGAAACTGTGCGAGGTGCTGCGGACAGGTCAGCTCGTACAAGGCAAACACGTGCAGCAACTTGAAGAACACGTTGCTCAGCTCGTGGGAGTTGCCGAAGCAAAGGCCGTATCGAGCGGCACCGCTGCACTCCACCTTGCATTGTTGGCGATGGGTGTCGGGCCGGGCGATGAAGTGATTGTTCCGGCATTTTCGTTTGTGGCCACCGCAAACGTAGTAGAACTGGTTGGTGCAACGCCGGTTTTCGTCGACATTGATATCGAGACCTTTAACATCGATCCGGACCTGATTGAGGCGGCAATGTCACCGCGAACACGCGCGATAATGCCGGTACATGAGTTTGGGTTGATCTGCGATATCGGTCGGATCGTTACTATTGCCAAGCAGCACGGACTGCCTGTAATTGAGGATGCCGCCTGCGCGATCGGCGCAACAAAGGGTAACATGCAAGCTGGGAGTTTTGGTACCATCGGATGTTTCTCACTACACCCGCGTAAGATCATTACTTCCGGCGAAGGCGGACTTGTCGTTACGGATGATGCGGGTTTGGCGCAGAAAATCGACCGGCTTCGGAATCACGGAATCGGTGAGATTGACGGAAAGAAAACTTTTGTGGATGTCGGCTACAACTACCGGTTGACGGATTTTCAAGCCGCGCTTGTCCACACCCAATCCTTACGATTGGACGAGAATGTTGCATATCGGGCGAGACTTGCCGGCACGTATGAACACACAATCCGCACTCCCAACGTAACGCTGCCCTCAACGCCGACTGATAGCCGTCATTCTTGGCAGACCTACCACGTCGTTCTGGACGATCAGGTTGATCGGCGGGATCTGATAGCCACATTGCTGTCGCGAGGTATTCAGACTGGTCTCGGCGCACAGTGTATTCCACAACAACATTTCTATCGCGAAAAATACGCACTGGATGTTGACCAACTGTTTCCCAATGCCGTTCGCGCCTACAACCAGGGCCTCGTTCTGCCATTGGGAGAGAACTTGACGGAAGAGGAAGTCACCTACGTAGCTGAACAACTGAACGAATATTGTACGTGACCAAAGTGTGGCTGCGCAGCCAGTTAAAATTCAAGATTGGAACTGCGTGAAGGCCACGACTACCGACGCGATGATTATTGAAAGCCATGGTTATTGCTAGCAAGACTATTGAAAGCAACGACTTCTGAAAGCAACGACTTCTGAAAGCAACGACTTCTGAAAGCAACGATTATTGAAAGCAACGATTATTGAAAGCAACGACTTCTGAAAGCAACGACTATTGAAAATGATTATTGGAAAGAAGATTTTCATCACCGGTGGTGCAGGATTCATAGCCAAC
>CBDTVC010000063.1:0-9055 GCA_965363925.1 uncultured bacterium
AGACCTGATCGTCATTCAGCCGTGGGATGCCACAGCGATCCCCGCCATCGAAAAGGCCATCCAGTCCTCAAGCCTGGGCATGAATCCCGCAAATGACGGTGTGTTGGTTCGCGTACCTATTCCGCCACTGTCGGAAGAACGCCGCCGTGATCTTGTCAAGACCGCAAAAGCTCGAGGTGAAGACGCAAAAGTATCAATCCGGAATATTCGCCGTCACGCGAAGGATCACATCAAGTCGACCCAGCAGGAGCAGAAGCTTCCGGAAGACATGCGATTTGAAGGGGAAGATGTACTGCAGAAACTTACCGATCGTCACACCGATCGCATCGACAAGATGCTCGGTCGGAAAGAAGTTGAAATAATGGAAGTTTAGTCTTGCCCATCCGCAACAAGACACAAGCTAAATTCTTGTTGCGGATGGGCAAGCGGAAGACCCAGAGTTACTTGTTGGATGGTTCGCTTCGAAGAGGCGAAGTCTCACGACGGTAATTCTTTCGGAGAGGTGCCCGAGTGGCTGAAGGGGCTCGCCTGGAAAGCGTGTGTACTCTAACTGGGTACCGTGGGTTCGAATCCCACCCTCTCCGCATTGCACAGTTGACCAGCAAAGTTGACCAGCAATTTTGACCAGTACCATCGACCAGACGCCGCGACAGCCAAAACAATCAACGGCGATCTGACACTCGTCGCATAGAATAGTCCGATATGATTGCAAGCATGACTGGATTCGGGCGGGCGGCCGCCGAGCTCGACAATATCACGATTACGATCGAGATCCGATCGGTAAACAATCGGTTTTGCGAGGTTATTGTCCGTTCGCCGAAAGAGCTGAATCGTTGGGAGACCGAAATTCAGAATCACGTCAAAAAAGCATTTGCACGCGGGCGCATCAACGTCAATGTTCAAGTTGAGCGAAAAGAGTCAGAGCTCTCCATCACAGGTGTCAACAAGGATGCAGCCAAGCAATATGGCCAGCTTCTGAAATTACTCCGGAAGACGGCCGGGCTGTCCGCAAAAGTTACGGTCAACGACTTGCTGCAATTTCCGGACGTGTTTGAGCGAGTGTCGACCGGCTCGATCGATGACACCGTGATGTGGAAAGTAACCGAAGCGGCGCTTAAAGCTGCAATCGATGAAATGTCGGAAATGCGTACCACGGAAGGGTCTGCGCTTCGACGTGATTTGAACGAACGGGGCGACGAACTCCTGCGCCTGATCGCAATTGTTGAGGTACGTGGACCAGAGCGCGTGCAAGAAACACGCGACCGGTTACGAGCAAAACTTGAAGAGCTTGCAACGGATGAGCGATTAAATCCGGAACGCCTTGAACTCGAAATTGCATTGGTGGCCGATAAGCTCGATGTCACCGAAGAGACTGTTCGGTTTCGCTCACACACCGCACAATTTCGACAAGCACTCAAAGACGGCGGATCAATAGGCCGCAAGTTGAATTTTATTTCACAGGAAATGAACCGTGAAGTAAACACGATTGGGTCTAAGTCGAATGATGCCGAGCTGACCAAGACGGTGGTGTCAATGAAGGAGGAGCTGGAGAAAATCCGCGAACAAGTTGAGAACGTCGAGTAGTACTGGCCAATCCGGCTCAGACCTGGTATGAACAACCCGCGCGTCATCGTACTAACGGCACCCTCCGGTGCAGGCAAAACATCCATCGCTCATAGGGCTATGCGCATGATCGACAACCTCCGGTTTTCGGTTTCTGCGACGACACGAGCTCGACGATATGACGAAGAGAATGGAGTCGACTACTTTTTCCTGAGCGAGGAGGACTTTCTAAACCTGGCCCAGGAAGGCAAGCTGGTCGAATACGAAGAAGTATACCCAGGGCGTTTTTATGGAACGTTAAAAACCGAACTTGACGCGGCGAGCACAGAGAGCCCTGTTTTGTTGGATATCGATGTACGGGGAGCAGTGCACATCAAAGAAGCCTACGGCGATGATGCACTCGTTCTGTTTATCGCACCGCCTTCAATGGAAGAATTGGAAAGCCGACTTCGTTCGCGAGGAACCGAGGACGAACAAACCCTTTCAGTCCGGATGTCTCGTTCAGCGAAAGAAATGGACTATGCTGATCGTTTCGACGCAATTGTCATAAACGACGACCTTGACCGCGCCGCAGAAGAAACTGTTGAGCATATTTCGTCGTTTTTAAGCTTGAGCGGTTCCAAAATCGGTTGACTTGCCGATATTGTTCGTAGCGCCACCGAGCAACAGCCACGGCATCGAGCAACAGCCGTAGTAGCGGACATCCGCATCAATCTTCAATCGGCCACCCGTCAGCACCCATGTTGTCATCACGAAAAATCATCCTCGGCGTGTGTGGTGGGATTGCCGCGTACAAGACAGCCGAGCTGATTCGACTGCTCAAGAAGGCAGGCACTGATGTTCAAGTGCTGATGACTGCCGATGCTGGTCGCTTTGTCACGCCGCTCACACTCGGAACGTTGTCCGAACGGGAGGTCTTGAGCGAGATTTTCCCGGCCAACGAAGATGGAAGCTGGACCAAACACATCGGATTGGGACTGTGGGCGGATGCGTTTGTTGTCGCTCCCGCAACAGCTCAAACCATTGCGAAATTGGCCAACGGCGTGGCCGATTCAATGCTAACCGCAACCGCTTTGGCGGCACGGTGTCCGATTTTGGTCTTCCCGGCGATGGACCACGACATGTACATCCACCCGGCGACGCAAAACAATCTGGAGACCTTAACGGATTTCGGATACAACGTGTACGAGACCGGGTACGGCGAACTCGCAAGCGGTTTGGTCGGACACGGGCGCCTCCTGGAGCCATCCGAAATCGCAGATGCACTTGATAAGCTCCTCGAAGAACAGGCACGCGCAAAGTCGGGAGAGCTTGCCGGCAAACACGTTCTCGTGACCGCTGGGCCAACGAGGGAGATGATTGATCCAGTCCGGTTTTTGTCGAATCGTTCTACCGGTACCATGGGTTTCGAGATTGCGCGCGACGCCGCTGAGCGCGGTGCCGATGTCACGCTTGTGTCGGGTCCCACCTCACTATCGACGCCGTCAAACGTTCGACGGATTGATGTAGTGAGCGCCGCCGATATGCATGCGGCCGTGATGTCAAACGCTGGCGCAGACATCGTCGTGATGGCCGCCGCCGTTGCGGATTTTGCGCCCACAACCGTTTCGCCTGAGAAAGTCAAAAAGGAATCGGCAAACGCATTGAACGAAATTGCGCTTTCCCGAACGGTTGATATCCTTCGAGCCCTGGGTGAGCAGAAACGGCGCGGGCAATTCCTGGTCGGCTTTGCCCTCGAAACCACCGATGGGGAATCAAACGCCCAACGCAAATTGCAGGAAAAGAACCTGGATTTGATCGTCCTCAACAATCCGAATGAAGAAGGTGCCGGATTTGGTACAACGACGAATCACGTCACGCTCTACCACAGAGACGGCCGCAGCGATGCACTTCCGATGCTGGACAAGGCCTCGGTCGCGAGACTGATCCTCGACGCCCTGCAAAACAGTGTTTCGGCTGATTCATAGGAACTCAGACCTTGGCTCTGGGACTCGGCCCGGAGGTTCCGCTTAGGGATTTCGGCTCAGGGTTTCGGCTCAGGGTTTCGGCCGCCTCTGAAATCTTTGAGGAAGTGCCCAAATGGGCGATGAACGTCCTCAAAAAACTGTCAATTCGCTGCCGGCCTCGTTGAGAGACCTGGCTCCCCAAAATGCGTGGAACGTTTATCTGACCATCCCGCTAAAGTCTGTGGATACACTGTGCGTCAGATGTCGAAAAACTGACTCCATCAGCGCAGGTGATATTCGTACCTTGATGCCCCCTTGGATGAAAACAAGCTCCTGCCAAGGCACCGCATTTTTCGATCAATTCCTTAAGAGTTATGGGATGCCTTAGAGACGACATTATCGAGCGGCTACGGCTCGAGATTGAACTGTCAGGGCCTTTGCTCCCTCGAGTTGCTCTCGATGCCCAGGCAGGGCGTGACAGTAGTACCATTAGCGATTCTCAGAACGCACCTGCTCCCTTGCCAAAGCGATCGGGTTCTTACGATTTAACACAACAAGTAACCACCGACGAACCTTTGAAATCGAGCAGCCAGACAAAGCCAGCGTCGAAGTCCACTTCGTCCAAGGGCAAGCGAAAAACAAAAGCCCGCGAACCGGACGCGGCAACAGCTGAAGCAATGAGCAAGTCAGCAAACGAACGAATGGATCCCTTTGACAGGATCAGAGATTTGATTCCGACGGAATCCCCGCTTCACAGCTTCGAAACGCTAAAGGAGGTCGAGGACTACGTTGCCAACACAGTGCTGATCGAAGTCGATCGTGTGCGTCTTAATCCTGTGTTTGGAGTTGGGAATCCACAAGCGGATTTGATGGTAATCGGAGAAGCGCCTGGCGCAAAAGAAGATGAACAAGGAGAGCCCTTCGTTGGTCGTGCAGGAAAATTATTGACGGACATTCTTGCGGCAATCAATTTCTCGCGGGACGACGTGTACATCGCTAACATTCTCAAGAGCCGTCCACCAAACAATCGAAATCCGACGACAGACGAAATTGCTGCACACGTACCGATTCTACATAAGCAGATCACACTGATAAAGCCGAAGATCCTGTTGTGCGTCGGGAAGGTTGCAGCGAACACCTTGCTCAGCAATACCAGCTCACTTGCTGCCATGCGTGAGTCCTTTCAGGATTACCACGGATTGCCAGTTGTGGTGACCTACCACCCTGCTGCACTCCTACGAAATCCGAACTGGAAGCGACCAACGTGGGAAGACGTCCAGAAGCTTCGGAAACGTTTTGATGAGCTCACCGGCAGTTGACCGACCCAGAACAGCACTGCCTACAAAGGCGTTAACTCGTACGAACAGTTGAAGACGAAATAAAGATGGACTCCGGATCCCCTCATTTTCCAAACGAACCTGGAAGCGGCGCGATGATGCGCAGGCCCTCTTCCGTTCCATCAGCACCGGGTGGTCGTGTGCCACCGCAGGCCCCGGATGTCGAGCAGGCAGTGTTAGGGGCGATGCTGATCGAACGGGAGGCGATCCCGCGAGCCATTGAAGTACTGCCGCCGGATGCGTTTTACGACCCGCGACATACCAAAATCTACAACGCGATCCTGAGCTTGTTTGAGCGAAGTAATCCCGTCGACATGATCACACTGTCCGACGAATTGCGGCGACGAGAAGAGCTGGAATCGGTCGGCGGCGCTTACTACATCACAGAGCTCACGACCGTGGTCGCCTCCTCAGCCAACGTTGAGTACCATGCCCGCATCATCGCGGAGAAGTCTCTGCTTCGTAAGCTGATTGAGACCATGTCCTCGCACATTGCGAAGGCATATGACCCGTCCGCCGATGCGTTTGAGCTGCTTGATGAAACAGAGTCGGATATCTTTCGGATATCGGAGTCTAATCTTCGTCGATCAGCAGTTTCCATGAGCGCGGTGCTTATGGAAACGCTCGAAAATCTCGAGTCGATTCACGGGCGCGAGAGTGGCATTACGGGGGTCCCAACGGGATTCCGTGCGATGGATGACATCACAGGGGGGTGGCAGAAATCCGACCTCGTCATCATTGCTGCTCGTCCCTCGATGGGAAAGACGGCATTTGCCCTGGCCGTTGCACGCAACGCCGCCTTGCATCCTGAAAGCCCAGCGGGCGTCGCAATCTTTTCGCTTGAAATGAGCGCCCAGCAACTCGCCCAGAGGCTGCTAACCAGTGAAGCTCGAATAGATGCCCAGGCTGCTCGAACGGGCCGCCTGAAGGAAGAGGACTTTCCAAAACTGGCGCGCGCTGCCAGCCGATTGTCTGAAGCGTCGATCTACATTGACGATACGCCCGGATTAACGGCG
The DNA here is from genome assembly GCA_965363925.1 of uncultured bacterium. GTDB lineage: Bacteria > Bacteroidota > Rhodothermia > Rhodothermales > JABDKH01 > JAGQWL01. The sequence goes on from CBDTVC010000063.1 coordinate 5,863, forward strand.
CTCGAGCTTCGTGCAAAGTGCCGGCGGCTGAAGGCAGAGCATGACATCGGCCTGATCGTCGTTGACTACCTTCAGCTCATGCAAGGTTCGAGTACCAACCGCAACTCAAACCGAGAGCAGGAGATCGCGCATATTTCGCGATCACTTAAAGGGTTGGCGAAAGAATTGGCTGTCCCCGTAATTGCACTTTCGCAGCTGAGTCGTGCAGTCGAAACGCGCGGCGGCGACCACCGGCCACAGCTGTCAGACCTTCGAGAGTCTGGTTCGATCGAACAGGACGCGGATGTTGTGGCCTTTATCTATCGCGCTGAACGGTACGGCATTACAGTGGATGAGGCTGGTAATTCTACCGAAGGCCTGGGTGAAATCATTATCGGAAAACAACGTAACGGACCAATTGGAACTGTTCGTCTTGCGTTCGTTAACCAATATGCGCGCTTCGAAAACCTTACGACGTATTTCGCAGCGCCTGATGCCGGGGGTAGCGGCGATGGATTCGGCGCACCACAGTTACCGAGCAACCCACTGGACGACGCTCCGTTTTGAAACAATGCGCTGATCCGCCATGGGTTCGTTCGTCGGCATTCCCGTCCCGACAAAGATGAACTAAATAACCCAGAGCTAAGTGGATTCAACAGAAAGAAACGCCGTCGTTGTTGGTGGCAGCAGAGGAATAGGCAAGGCGCTTGCACTAGAGTTGGCAGAAGAATTCACATCCGTCACGGTGCTTTCCCGCAACCCGCCTGACTGGACCAATCCTCGGTGCACGTTTATTCAATGTGACGCCGTATCCGACGCCCTCCCGGAAATCGACGGTCCCATTCACGCCCTTGCTTATTGTCCCGGCTCGATTAATCTGAAACCATTCGGGAATCTGAAAGACGAAGATTTTGTGGCGGATTGGACGGTCAATGTACTCGGCGCAGTCCGCGTACTGCGGAAATATGAGGCACAGTTGAAGAGTGCGGACCGGTCTTCTGTTATTTTATTCAGCACAGTCGCCACGCAGGCGGGGATGCCTTACCACGCATCGATTGCTAGCGCCAAGGCTGGCGTTGAGGGTCTTGGAAAAGCACTGGCTGCTGAATGGGCACCCGGAGTGCGCGTCAACGTCATCGCCCCATCGCTTACGGAAACGGATCTTGCGGCGCGGCTTCTGCGAACTGAGAAGCAGCGGGAAGATGCGGCAAATCGACACCCCCTTGGCCGGTTTGGACAACCAAGCGACGCCGCTGCTTTGGCAGCGTTTCTCCTAACTGATCGGTCGGGCTGGATTACCGGACAGGTCATGCAGCTCGACGGTGGGATGGCCGCGCTGCGGACAATGTAGTACTGGTCTCCTATCAAGCCAATCAGAATGTGAGGTCTGCCATGACTCGTGTCGAAACAGGGTTCGAGGCACTTGATACACGAATCACGCATTGGATGGCCCTTCACGGAATAACGCTATTGAGAATATCCGTCGGCGTGGTCTTCCTGTGGTTCGGCGTTTTGAAATTCTTCCCCGGCGTTAGCCCGGCAGAAGGCTTGGCTGGCGATACGATTCTCTTGATGTCAAATGGGGTTGTCACGCCAGAGGTAAGTCTACCGATTCTGGCCGCTTGGGAGAGCTTAATCGGACTCGGCCTGATCTTTGGCAAATATTTGCGCCTCACACTGCTGCTCCTCTTTCTGCAAATGCCCGGAACGGTGATGCCGCTGTTTCTATTTCCAGAGCTAACGTTTACACGCGTACCATTTGCACTGACGATAGAGGGCCAATACATAATCAAGAATCTCGTGCTGATTGCAGCAGCACTTGTCGTGGGCGCAACGGTTCGGGGAGGGAGGCTTTCAGCCGAACCGAGGGTATAGCAGCGAGTGTAGCGGCGACGCAGGAGGCCCCAGCCAAGAACAGTTACTGGTCAACTACTGTGCACCCCCGTGCTAACCCAGTCACTCCACTGGCAAGTTCTTCAACCAGATCTCACGCAAAGCGACCTTTGAAGCTGTCGCGTTTGGATCTACCCGAAAAACGTATCGATCAACTTTTTCAACGAGCTTCTTCGCGCACGGGAAAGTGTGCTCCTCTCCGCCGCGCCGAACCGTCATTCTGAATTCCTCTCCGACGCCCATGTCGCGAAGCGGGCTAAGGGATTGTTGTGCGTTTGCGAGCGTAACTTCCGCACCATCAAGACCAATAATTTCGTCGCCAGTCTGAAATCCGCACGCCGCGGTGATATCACTGGTCGCTGCAAATACGAGATTCTGTCCATCAACACCAATCTGCAATCCAAGCGTCGGCGTCTGCTCACCGGTATGCAGTTCGGGCAGAAACTCGATTCCTATTTTCGCATACGTCTCGGCCATCGGTAGCGGCTGTGTATCGCGAACGTAGCTTTCGAAGAACGGACGGATCTCCGGGTAAGTCATGGTAGCGAACTCGTCAAAGAATGCGCTTTCGGAGAACGACGTATCCGGCCCAAAGCGGTCTGACAATTCCAGCAATACCTCCCGCATCCCTCGTTTTCCGTCGGACAATTCGAGCAACCGAATATCCAGCAAACCTGCAACCAACGCACCGCGTTGATAGATATTGCCCCACTCTCGCTGTCCCTTCTGCGAGTACGACTCAAGGCTGAGGCGGCTTAAGCTGAAGTCTTTGTCAAAGCGATCATCCGCCTTCATCTTGCCCGAGAGTCGCGACAGGTATTCCTCCAGGGTAATGAGACCTGATCGAAGCTGAGCAATGTGGGCAACCCACTCCGTTGTCCCTTCGTAGAGCCAGACGTGCTCAGATGCAACCGGTTCGACAAAGTTGAAGTGCTCGATTATTTCACTGTGGATATTAAGCGGCGAAACGATGTGATAGAATTCGTGCGCCACGATGCTTGGAATACTCTCGTCAATCGCCTGCTCGAAATCCGATTCAGCGAACACGTATTCGGAGCTGTACGAATGCTCCCACGCACCCATCGATACGTCTTCAAAGTGGAGCAAAAACACGTACCGATCAACCGGTAGCTCCACAAGAAAGTCACCGGCCGAATTTAGGATGCTCTCGACCGCTACACGAATTTGGTCCGAGTCTACCTTGTCGGTCTTTGAATACGTGTAGATATCGATGGCACTACCGCGAACGTCCAGGGAAGCGGCAGAGAGGCGACCTAGGAGGATGGGGGAATCAACTGCGTGGTCATAGTCCTCGGCGAGA